>CAUYZA010000005.1:0-27562 GCA_963577225.1 Dehalococcoidia bacterium
GCTCCCGCGCAATGCGAGCTTCGCCGTCCCGACTGAGCGGGCGTTGATGCTTCAACGTCGCGGAGCGACCACGTGCCGCCATCGAGCCTCCTAGAGCGGTTCTCCCGCCAGCTCAGCATAGGGGCTTTGCCGAGTTTTCCCTGTAAGCGGGGGCGCCCCGGCGGGCCGGCCTTTATTTCGCGATGGGCCGCTGCGGCTAGCGGCGACGAGCCTGCCGCTTCGCCGCCTTCTTGGTTGTGCGCTTCGTGGCAGCTTTGCGGACGGTTTTCTTGGCGGCGCTCTTCGTGGCGGCCTTGCGCACGGTCTTCTTGGTGGCGCGCTTCTTGGCCGCCGCCTTGCGCACGGTCTTCTTGGCGGTGCGTTTCTTGGCCGCCGCCTTGCGCACGGTCTTCTTGGCGGTGCGTTTCTTGGCCGCCGCCTTGCGCACGGTCTTCTTGGCGGTGCGTTTCTTGGCCGCCGCCTTGCGCACGGTCTTCTTGGCGGCGTTACGCTTCGCCGTGGTCTTGCGGGTCGCTTTCTTGACCGTGGTCTTGCGCGCGCCCTTCTTGGCGACCTTCTTCGTCGCTCGCTTGGCAGCAGGCATAGTGACTTCCCCCTGTTGCGCCGCGTGAATCCGACGCTCCCAGCAGACTACAGGGGCGCGATGACTGTTGCTTCAAGTTCGCGGGCGCGGCTTAACGGCGTCGCAACGTGGCGTTTCGAGCCCAGATGCTTCAAAACTGAGCGGTGCGGAAATCGCGGTCATCGCTTCGGCAGGCTCGTTGCTCTAGCCGAGGTCCATCTCGGACTCGCGACGTGACAACACCTGATCTGGCTTTGACTGGTCTCGGTACACCGTGATCCCCTTGCAGCCCTCGCGCCAGGCGAGCAGGTAGGCGTCACCGACCGCATCGCGTTTCGCGTCGCGCGGAAAGTTGATCGTCTTCGAGACGGCGTTGTCGACCTGCTGCTGGAAAGTCGCCTGCATCCGCACGTGCCACGACGGCGCGACATCGTGCGCCGTGACGAAGACGCGGCGCGCGCCTTCCGGCACATCCCAGTCGGCCAGGGGGTTGCCGTGCAGAAGATGGTCAGCCAACTCCTCGTTCCACCAGCCCTCGGCTTCTCCGACCGCGCGGCAGACGGGGTTTCGCTCGATCAGTCGCGTCAGCGCGTTGGGATCGTCGTCGTCCAAATAGTGTCGGCGCTCGAAGGCCAGCGCGTAGACGGGTTCGATCCCACTTGAACAACCGGCGATGAGGCTCAAGGTGCCGGTGGGTGCGATCGTGGTGCGGGTGGCGTTGCGGTAGGCGGGACCGTCAGGACCGTAGATCGACACCTGCCAGGCCGGGAAGGGGCCGCGCTCTGTTCCCAACGTGATCGACGTAGTGTTCGTCCGCTCACGCACGAAGCCCATCACGCGCTCGGCCCAGCCCAGTGCCTGCTCTGAGTCGTAGGGCACACGCAGGCGGTAGAGCAGATCGGCGAAGCCCATAATCCCGAGCCCGATCTTGCGCGTGCTCAGGGTGCGTTCCGTGATCTCCGGCGAGGGGTAGGTGTTGACGTCGACCACGTCGTCGAGGAAGCGGGTCGCGAGGTCGACGGCCGTTCCCAGCCGCTCCCAATCCAGGTCGCTGGCGACGGCCGCTAAGTCGCGCTCAAGGCAGAACTTGGAGACGTCGATCGATCCGAGCGTGCACGACTCATGCGCCAGCAGCGGCTGTTCACCACAGGGGTTCGTGGATTCGATCGGGCCGAGGGTCGGCGTGGGGTTGTCGGCGTTGATGCGGTCGCCGAAGACGAGTCCGGGGTCGCCCGTGGACCAGGCTCCGTCGACGAGCAGGTCGAAGACGGCGCGCGCCGGGCGACGTTCGCTGACCTCGCCGCTGCGTGGGTTGATCAGCTCGTAGTCGCCCCCACTTTCGACCGCCTCCATGAAGGCGTCCGTCACGGCAACCGAGAGATTGAAGTTCTTCAGCGCCCCGCTCGCCTTGGCCTGAATAAACGTCTCGATGTCCGGGTGATCGACGCTGAGGATGGCCATGTTGGCCCCCCGACGTTTCCCGCCCTGTTTGATCGCTTCGGTCGCGGCGTCGAAGACGTGAATGAAGGAGACGGGACCGCTGGCCACGCCGTGTGTCGAGTGCACGATGTCGTGGGCGGGGCGCAGATGCGAGAAGGTGAAGCCGGTGCCGCCGCCGCTCTGATGGATCAAGGCGGTGTACTTGAGCGTGTCGAAGATGCCGGTTAGCGAGTCCTCGACCGGCAGCACGAAGCAGGCCGCGAGTTGTTGCGACTCCGTGCCCGCGTTCATCAGCGTGGGTGAGTTGGGCAGGAACTCGAGCCGCGCCATCGACTCTTCGACGGCTTGCGCCAGGCTGTCCGCGTCTCCTCCGTACGCCTCCTCGGCATGCGCCACGTTCGTGGCGACGCGACGAAACAACTCGCGCGGTGTCTCCACCACGCGCAGCGAGTCGTCGCGCCGGAGATAGCGGCGCTCCAGCACCGTGTGTGCGCTGGCGGTGAGCGGAATGTCGGCAATCGTCGCCATGACGGCGTCCCCCTGGATCCGAAGCGGGCGCGGTAGGGCTAGTCCGATGC
Organism: Dehalococcoidia bacterium; assembly: GCA_963577225.1. Lineage (GTDB taxonomy): Bacteria > Chloroflexota > Dehalococcoidia > Bin125 > Bin125 > JAPUIR01. The sequence continues at coordinate 2,581 of CAUYZA010000005.1, forward strand.
GCTGGGTGGTTGGGCGGTTTGGTTCGTGGAGCGGTTCGTGCCCTCCAACGGGAGCGCCGGTTGTGATGACGGCTCGCCGGGCGCGCTGGCAGGTGCGTCGCGGATCGCAGCGAGCTCGCGTTGCAAACCTTCGATGTCGTCCGGCCGTCGCAGAACGGAGGCGAAGCGGAACGCCGCGACGGGGTCGAGGCGTCGGATGCCTTCCAGGATCCAGTCGCCGATCTCGCTCGACGAGATCTCCCCGCGCGACTGATGCACGGCTCGCAGTCGGACCGCTTCGGCGACGCCTTCGAGATCGCTCTGCGGCACGGGTCGCTTGATGAACGCGATCCGGATCCCGGTCAGCAGCTTCTCCAACTGGAACGGTTCCCGACGTCCGTCGCGCTTGACGACGGTCGGCTCGAGCTCAGCCAGGCGCTCATAGGTGGTGAAGCGGTGTTCGCAGCGCGAGCACTCGCGGCGGCGCCGAATCGCGCCGTCCTCCGTGGCCCGTGAGTCGACCACTCGTGTGCCGCCGCCACACGTGGGACATTCCATAAGGGAATTGTAGCGGTTTCGACGCTAGATATGGACGAAATCTCAGCCCTATCCACAACATCTTGGGGAGTGTCCTCATCGCCACAGATCGTATGACGAGCGCGATCCGACGCGTTCGGATTGTCGCAGAGTGTTCCAACGCCGGTGGCAAAGAGGGCGACAGGGGATCGGAACTCGCGAACCGGCCGTCTGAATCGGACGAATCCTTGATCCCGCGGATGCCATTAAAGGCGAGGGGCGACGGCATCTCCCGAACCGTCGCCCCTCTCGGTCGTGCTAGCTCTTTAGGGAGCCACGCATGCTCGGCGAGTCCCACCTCCTGTTCTAGGATGCTGCCACTCAGGGTCCACTACTGCGCCGACACCCGGCGTCGGCGCAGGAAGGCAGGCAATTCGACGTCGCCGCTGTCCAGGCCCATCTCGTCCAACATGTCGGACGACCAGCGATCGCGTTCCTCCTCGGCCTCGAAGCTCGTGCTGCGGTAGCCCTGGAAGCCCGTTGCGATCACGGTGATTTTGACGGCGTCCTCGTTCATCGTGGGGTCGATCGCGGTACCGAAGATGATTTCGGCCGACGGATCGACCATCTCTTGGATCACCTTGGCGGCCATGTTGAGCTCCATGAGGCCGAGTGATCCGGACGTCGTTACGTTGAAGAGGACGCGACGCGCGCCCGTGATGTCCGTCTCCAGGAGCGGGCTGGTGATCGCCTGTTGGGCGGCCTTTACGGTGCGGTTCTCGCCCTCGCCGCTGCCGATCGCCATCAGCGCATGGCCACCCTCACCCATGATCTTCCTGACGTCGTTGAAGTCCAGATTGACCTCGCCCGGCACCGTGATCACGTCGGAGATGCCTTGAATGCCTTGGCGCAGAACGTCGTCCGCCATGCGGAAGGCCTCCGTCAGGGGTATGTCTTCCTCGGAGAGCTGGAGCAGGCGGTCGTTGGGAATCGTGATCACCGTGTCGGCGTGCTCTTCGAGGCGGGCGAGCCCGGCCTCGGCGGCTTGGCGGCGCATCTGTCCCTCGAAGGCGAAGGGCTTGGTCACGACCGCGATCGTGAGCGCGCCGGCCAATTTCGCGACCTCCGCCACAATGGCGGCGGCGCCGGTCCCGGTGCCGCCGCCCATGCCGGCCGTCACGAAGACCATGTCCATGCCTTTGACGATCTCCTGAATCTCGGTGCGGCTCTCTTCGGCGGCCTTGATGCCCTTATCGGGATCGCCGCCGACGCCCAGTCCGCGCGACACCTTGTCGCCGATGCGCATCGTTTCGCGCGCGCGGCTGAGCTGGAGTTGCTGCGCATCCGTGTTCATCGCCAGGAAGCGCACCCCGTTGATGCCCTCCTCGATCATGCGGTCGACCGCGTTACAGCCGGCTCCGCCCACGCCTATGACCTTGATCGGCGGGAGTCCGTCCAATTCACCTGCGAACGTCATCTGGGTCTGTACCTTTCCTGGCCGAACACGGATCTCGTGCTGGTCGTCCATCTCGCGTTGCCCGTCCTTGTCATTTCGAGACCCCGTGCCCGCCGCGCGCGGGGTCGTACTTCCATTGCGGAGAGAGGGTTCATTTCGGCAAGAACACTCTCCCTATCCGGCCTACGCCACGGACAAAGTCCATGACGCCGGGCGCCTTCGGCATCGAAAGCCGCACCGACTGGCCTGTCGGATCCAACCCGTCCGTCGTCCAGCGCAACGCGCCGAGGCCCGTCGCGAAGGCCGCACCTGAGATTTGATCGACGAGGCCATAGGCCTCGCCCGTTTGCCCCACCCGAGCCGGCAGCTCCGTTAGCTCTTCGGCCAGGTCCGTGATGCCGGGTAGGTTCGCCGTGCCGCCGGTCAGAATCAGCCCCGCGGGAACCATCTCGATCTGGCCCGCGCGCTTCACCTCGACCAACGCCATCGAGAGGATCTCCTCGACGCGGGCCTGCACGATTTCCCCGATCAACTGACGCGGGTATTCGCGCTCCTGCTCCTGCCCGAAGGCGGAGAGCGTGACGGCGCCGTTTGCGCTGCCTGGCTTCTCATCGATGGGGCCGCCGGCGGCGTGCGCCGTCTTGACCTCTTCCGCCACCGCGAAGGGGCATCGCAGCCCGGCGACGAGGTCACGCGTCACGTGCATTCCGCCCACCGGCAACGAGGCGATGTGGACGATGGAGCCCTCCTGGTAGATCGCGACGTCGGTAGTGCCGCCGCCGATATCAATCTGCACGGCGCCCTCCTGCATCTCTTCCGTTCGCAGGACCGCCGCGGAGGTGACGACCGGAGCCGCCAAGAGCGAATCGATCTGGACGCCCGCTCCCTCGACGCACTTGGTTAGGTTTTGGATCGCGCTGACGGCGCCGGTCACGATGTGCATCTCGACGTCGAGCCGCTGGCCGTGCATGCCGGCCGGGTCACTGACCCGGTCCTGCCCGTCGACGACGAAGTAGCGCGGCAGCGCGTGCAACATCTCGCGGTTGCTCTTGAGACTGACGGTGCGGGCGGCGTCGATCACGCGCTGGACGTCGTCGCCGGAGATCGGCTGTCCGACTTCTGGGACCGCGACGATGCCGCGATTGTTGAGCGCCGAGAGATGGGCTCCCGCGATCGTCACGCTGGCGGACAGGATCCGCGTCCCGCTCGATCGCTCCGCCTTCTCAACCGACGCCTGGATCGCATCGGTCGCCTTCGTAATGTTGCTGATCTGCCCCTTCTCGATTCCGTCGGAAGGAGCGACTCCTACGCCCAGCACCCGTAAGGTGTCGCGCTCGCTGAGATCGCCGACGATCGTCGCGACCTTTGTGCTGCCGGCGTCGATGATCGCGTATGCGGATCCTCGTGCCATTGTCTTGCTCCTTCCGCTGACCGCCCGCCCCGTAAGGGCCGGGCCGACGCGATTTCTTACGGCTCCAGAATGCGCACGGCCCGCCCCAGGCCGAGACCGATCTCGACGGCGGGGCGGGTCCCAAAGCGCAGGTCCGCCGCCAGCAATGGCTCGCCGCGGCGCTGTGCCTCGAACTCCAACTCTTCCCAAACGCGATACTTGAACTCGAACCCGTCCGCGCCGCCGAAGGTGACGCGGCCGTGTTGCGTGATGACCGTTAGGCCCGACCGCAGGGCCCACTCGAAGCCCAACACGCGCGGACCGTTGCGCGGCTCTTCCGCCTCTGTCAGCAGGCGAATCAGCGCGATCGCTTCCAGATCGACGTGCGTGCCCGCGCGGATCGCTGGCAATGAGGACACCTGCCGCACGACGGTGCTGTCCAGTGGAGGGGCCAGGCCGTCCAGCACCACCCCCTCTCCGTCGATCGCCCAGACCCGGCCATCGGCCTCCCAGCCAGCCCAGGCCGTGCGCTCTTCCACGGTGATGCGGACCCCGTTGGGCCAGACCCGCGTGACGCTGACGTCTTTGACCAGCGGCTGCGTCAGGATGCGGGCCCGCGCCTCACCGAGGTTGGAGAGCAAGAGGTGTTCGCCGCGCAACGCGGACAGCTGCGCGATCGAGTCCGGCGCGAGCAGGTGAGTGCCCTCCACGGTGACGGAGCGAATCTCCAGCAGCGGCGAGTTCAGAATCACCATTCCGCTCGCCGCCAAGGTTGCGACTGCGATCGTGACGATGAAGGCGCGCCAGCTGATGCGCGGCAGCCGCCTCCGCACCCGCTCCGCGCCGGTGGGAGCGTTCGCGTAGTCCGGGCCCCGGCGTCGGATGGGTCCTTCCGCCGTGGACTGCTTGGGTGTTTTTCGCCTACGCCACACGGTCGCGCTCCTCGTGTCGTTCGAAGGCCAACTCGATGAGGCGGTCGATCAGCTTCGGGAAGGAGACGCCCGCCACCTGCCAGAGTCGCGGGAACATGCTGACGTCCGTGAAGCCGGGAATCGTGTTGATCTCGTTGAGCCAAACATCGCCGCCCGCTTCCAAGAAGAAATCGATGCGGGCCATGCCGGCGCAGTCGAGCGCTTGGAACGCGGCCACCGCCATCGCCTGGATGCGGGCGGTCTGCTCGGCGGGCAGTTCGACCGGCGCGATCAGTTGGGTGGTCGTGTCCTCGTACTTCGCTTCGTAGTCGTAGAACTCGCGTGTGTAGCGGATTTCGCCCAGCGGCGAGGCTTGCGGATCGGAGTTGCCCAGCACGGCACACTCGATCTCGCGACCGTCGACGCCTTGTTCCACTAGCACCTTGCGATCGAAGCGCAGCGCTTCCGCGACCGCCGCGGCCAGGTCCTCACGCGTCGCCACACGGCTGATGCCGACGCTGCTGCCGCCGTTGGCGGGTTTGGCGAAGAGCGGATAGCGCAGCTCGGAGATCGCGCGGGTCAGGCCCTCAGCGTCTTCTTGCCAGGCTTCGTAGGTCACGAGCTGATAGGGCGCGACGGGGATCCCGGTTCGCGCCAGCAACGACTTGCTCAGTTCCTTATCCATGCCCAGCGCCGACCCGGCCACCCCGGTGCCCACGTAGGGCAGACCGGCCAGTTCCAGCAGTCCCTGAATTGCGCCGTCCTCGCCGCCGCGGCCGTGCACGAGCGGGAAGACCACGTCGGTCGTCGAGAGTGCCTCGAGGGCTTGGGGGCGTGCCAGCAGGCCGCGTCCCTCGGCGCCGACGATCTCTTCCGGCGCGCCATCGTCGATGGCGAGCAGGGCGGCTTCGGTTTCGGCCGGGCGCATCAGCGCGCCTGCCCGAGTGATTCCGAACGGCAGTACCTCGTAGCGATCGCGGTCGACTGCGCCAAGTACAGCGCGAGCGGAACGGACCGAGACGGTGTGTTCGCTGGAGTCGCCGCCCAGCAGGACTGCGAGTCGGGTTCGGGCGCTTGTCGTCACGTCAGCCCCTCCCCCTCGAAGGAGACCTCGGTCTCCAACTCGATCGCGAACTCCTCCTGCACCCGCTTGCGGGTCAGTTCGATCAGGCCCAGCACATCGGCGGCGGTGGCTGCTCCGACGTTGAGGAAGTAGTTGCTGTGCTTGTCGCTGATCTGCGCGTCCCCGATCCGGTGTCCGCGCATCCCGACCTGATCGATCAACCACCAGACGGGGTGCTCGTCCGGATTCTTGAAGGTGGAGCCGGCGTTGCGCCCGCGGGGCGACGACGCCTTGCGTCGCGTTTCCAGTTCGTCGATGCGGGAGAGAGAGTCCGCCGCCTCGCCGCCGGCGAGCGTGAAGGTCAGATCCAGCACGACCCGGTCGCGCAGCAGGCCGCGCGTGAACACGCTCGATCGATAGGCTAAGCCCAGGTCCGCCGCCGGCACAGCTTCTTCGCGCCCGTCCGGGTGCAGCAGCGTGACGGAGTGCAGAGCGTCGGCCAGGCAGCCGCCGTAGGCCCCCGCGTTGTAAACGACCGCGCCGCCCATCGTGCCCGGGATGCCCGCCGCCCACTCCAGCCCCTGCAGGCCTCGACGACCCACATGGCGCGCCAACGAGGCGAACGGCACTCCACTCTCGACGGTCAGATGTGTGTCGTCTTTGGACGACACCGGCTCGCCGATGGCGGCGGTCTGGTTCTCCAGCACGATTCCGCGGATGCCGCCGTCGCCGACGAGGATGTTCGAGCCCGAGCCGAGGACGAAGAGCGGCGTGCCCGCCTCGCGCGCGGCCAGCGAGGCGCGCGTCAGCTCCTCACGCGTCTGCGCGACTACGTAGAGATCGGCCGGGCCGCCGATGCCGAATGTCGTGTGGCGCGACATCGGTTCGTTCTGGCGCACATCGGCGATCGCCTGGAGGTCGTCACGCAGCGTCATGCGGGCAGCCGCTCCACGATCTGTGCGCCGGCAGCCTCGATGTCGCCCGCTCCCAGGGTCAGGATGACGTCGCCCGATACCGCGGCCTGCGCCACGGCGACGACCGCCTCGCTCAGCGGGCCGAGATAGATCGCGCGGGGCGAGTCGATCCGATCGGCCAGGTCGACGGCCGGCATGCCTTGGTCGGGTGTTTCCCGGGCCGGGTAGGTCTCGCTGAGGTAGAGCACGTCGGCGTCGGCGAAACAGCCGCGGAAGCCCTCCAGCAGGTACTGCGAGCGCGAGTACGTGTGTGGTTGGAACAGCACGACGAGCCGCCGCTCTGGGAAGCGCATGCGCGCAGCTGCAATCACGGCGGTAATCTCGGTCGGGTGGTGGGCGTAGTCGTCGACGACGGTGACGCCGCTCGCCTCGCCCACGGTCTCGAAGCGTCGATGTACGCCGGCGAAGGTCGACAGGGCGGCCTGCACGTCCGTGATCGACGCCCCTTCGCGCAGCGCGATTGCGGAGGCGGCCAGCGCGTTGCGCACGTTGTATGTGCCGACCGTCGCGAGCGCGACGGTGCCGAGTGATTCGTTCCTGGCGCGCAGCTCGAAGTCGACGCCGGTCGCGCTGGACGCGATCTCGGCCGCCGACCAGTCCCAACCCCCCGTCTCGGCCAGCCCGAAGGTCTCGGTCTGTACGTCAGCGCGACGCACCGCCAGCGTTTCCGCCACGCGCATCGCACAGGGTGACTCGGCGCCCACGATCAGGCGGCCGTCCGGCTCGATCGTCAGGGCGTGTTCGACGAAGGCGTCGCGCAGGTTGTCATCGCTGCCGTAGTAGTCGAGGTGGTCGCGTTCCAGGTTGATGATCGCCGCCACGCTCGGCTGGTACTCGTGGAACGCGCGGGCGTATTCGTCGGCTTCGAGCACGATCTGGGCGCCCGCGCCGCGCGCCGCGTGGGAGGGCAGGGCCGTACTCTCGCCACCCAGGATGTAGGACGGATCGAGTCCGGCCTGACGCAGAATCAACGTCAGCATCGTCGAGGTCGTGGTTTTTCCGTGGCTGCCGGCGACGGTCAAGGTGCGTCGCCCGACGGCGACGCGGGCCACCATCTGCGCGCGGGAGACCAACTCGATCGGCCCCTCGCGGGCGGCGACGAGTTCCGGGTTGTCATCCGGAATCGCGGCGCTCCAGACCACGAGTTCAGCTCCGACGACCTGTGGCGCGGCGTGACCGATAAAGATCCGCGCTCCCTTGGCGGCGAGCGCATCCGTCAGCGCGCTTTGCGTCATGTCGGAGCCGCTGACTTCGATGCCATCATCGAGCAGGATCGAGGCCAGCCCGCTCATGTGGATCCCGCCGATGCCGACGAAGTGGACGTGACGCGCGCTAGTCACGACGTACCTCCCACAGCACTTCCGCGATGCGATCGGCGGCGTCGAGACGTGCACGCGCGCTGGCGCTGCGTCGCATTTCGCTCAGCCGCGCGGGGTCGCTGAGGACTTCGCTGGCCGTTTCCAGGAGCTGTGAACTCACCGCATGGTCTTGCACGATGACGGCGGCTCCGGCGTCGGCCAGGACCTGTGCGTTGTGGCGCTGGTGGCCACCGGCCCCGGGCAACGGCACCAGAACCGATGCTAGCCCGGCCGCGGGGTACTCGGCCAAAACCGAGGCGCCCGCGCGCGAGATCGCTAGATCACAGGCCGCCATCGCCATCGGCAGCTCGTCCCCGAGATACTCGAACGGTAGGTAGCGATGCTGCTTTTCTTCGGGTAGCGCATCGCGACACGCCTGCATGCGGCGGGCGTCCTGCTCGCCGGTCACGTGAATCACCTGGGCGATGTCGAGCCAACTCTCGAGATCCGCCTCGATCGCCCGGTTGATCTGCCGCGCGCCGCGCACCGCGGCGGTGACCAGCACAGCCGGCGATCCGTTCAGACCGAAGCGCGCCCGCGCCATGGGCCGATCGATCTCGCGGAAGATGGGGCGCAGGGGGTAGCCGGTCGCCACGGTGCGACGGGCGGGCAGGCGCTGAATCGACTGTGCGTCGCTGACGCAGATCCGCGTCGCGAGGCGCGAGAGGACGCGGTTCGCCCAGCCCGGTTCGATGTCGGGCTGGAAGACCACAAGCGGGACGCGGAGCAGCCAGGCGGCGAGACCAACCGGCACGCTGGCGAAGCCGCCGGTGACGAGCACGACGTCGGGTCGGAAGCGACGCAGGATCTGCACCGCGTCCCAGACACCCGCCGCCGTCGTCCCGAGGGACCAGACCATGCTCAACGCGTTGCGACCGCGCACCCCGCGCGCCGAAACGCCCTCGAAGGCGAAGCCGGCGTCGGGTACGATCTCAGCCTCAATCCCGGTTGCCGTGCCGACGAAGAGCACCTCCAGCTCTTCGCTGACGTGTTCCTCCAGGGCCCGCGTGACCGCCAGGGACGGGAAGATGTGTCCACCCGTTCCGCCGCCGCCCAGAAGCAGCCTCATGAAGAGTCCTCCTGGAATGCGTGTACCTCGCCGGGGCTTGGCGTCTCATCGGACTGCTCGAAGCGCTCCCGTACCTGAACGGCGTAGTCGCGTAGTCGTGGGCCGCCTGGCTTTTCCTTGGTCTCATCGCGCTCGATCGAGTAGCGGGAGACGCTGACCAGAACGCCGGCGCCGGCCAGCGTTGCGACCAGCGCGGAGCTGCCGAAGGAGATGAAGGGCAGCGGGATGCCGGTCAGCGGGATCGTGCGGGTGACGCCGCCGATGTTGAAGAAGGCCTGCGTGGCGAACCAGATCACGACGCCCAGGGCCAGCAGCGTCCCGAATTGGTCGGGCGCTTTCATCGCCACGCGCAGGCCCCGATAGATCAGGAATCCGAACAGCAGCAGCACGAGCCCGGCACCCAGGAAGCCCACTTCCTCGCCGATGATCGCGAAGACGCCGTCGGTGTGGGCCGAGGGCACATAGAAGAATTTCTGGCGGCTCTCGCCCAGCCCCACGCCGGTCAGGCCGCCGCTGCCGAGCGCAACCAATAGCTGCAGGATTTGAAAGCCGCCCGCCTCCGGATTGGACTCGGCCGAGATGAACTGCGTGAAACGATCCAGGCCGTAGCCGAATACGCCGATGATTCCGAATAGCACCAGTGAGCCGCTCAGGCCCATGACCAAGATGTGTTTCAGTGCGGCGCCAGCGATGAAGAACATCCCGCCGGCGACGAGCGTGATCGTAACGGCCGTGCCCAGGTCGGGCTCCGCCATGATCAGGAACCCGATGAAGCCCACGATCGCGGCGAACGGCAACACGCCGAGGGTGACGTGCCGAATCGCATCGCCGCGGCTGGTCAGCCAGGCCGCGATATAAATGACGATGGCCAGCTTGGCCAACTCCGACGGCTGGATCGGCGGCGCCGACCCGAGCTGTATCCAGCGTTGCGCCCCGTTCTGCTCGACCCCGACGCCAGGTATGAGCACTGCGAGGAGCATCAGCGTCGCCACACCCATGATCAGCGGACTGAGACGCCGCAAGCGGCGGTAATCGACCAGCGCGAAAAAGAGGAAGCCGGCCGCGCCGATCCCGGCGCCGGTCAATTGTCGCATCGCGAAGAAGCGGGGGTTGCCGAAAAGCTGCTCGCCGACGGCGAACGATGAACTAAAGACGAAGACGAGCCCCACCAACGTCAACGCGACGACTGCGGCAATCAGGGGCCAGTCCGGTGCCTCACCGTCGCGTTGTCCCGTCTCTTCTGCCAGGCGCCCCACGGTGGGCGCGCTCACCGTGCTAGCGCGTGCCATCGTTGCCCCCTGCCCCGCTGACGAGTTCGCTGAAATGGTCTCCCCGGGCCTCGAAGTTGTCGTACGCGTCGAACGAGGTCCCGGCCGGCGCCAGCAGCACGGCGTCGCCGCGCTGGGCCGCGCTGCGGGCCGCCTCGATCGCGGCCGGCAAGTCGTTGACCAGCGTGATCGGAGGGGCGTCGTCGAGCGCGGCCCAGGTGCGTCCGATCTGCTCGGCGAACGTCGGCCCCGCCTCGCCGAAGCAGATCACGGCGCGCGCGTGACGCGAAGCCTCCTCGGAGAGGCTATCCAGCGGCAGCCGTTTCTCACGCCCACCCAATAACAGCACGACGGGCTCAACGAGGGCGCGTAGAGCCGCCACGGTGCGTTCCGGCGCCGTCGCGATCGAGTCGTCGATGTAGCGCACGCCGTCGACCACGGCGATCGTGTGGAGCCGGTGTGGAACGCCTTCGAAGGCGGCGATCGCATCCGCCAGCGCCTTCGCCGGGAGCCCCCAAGCGGAGGTGATCGCGACGGCGCCCAGCACGTTGTAGAGGTTGTGTTCGCCCGGCAGCCGGATGGCGTCGACGGTGCAGACGTCGGACGGACCGTCCGCCAGGTGTGTGACGATGTGCCCGTCCTCGACGGTCGCGCCGCGGCCACGGAACTGGTGCAAGCCGAAGCGCACCAACTCCGCCGGCGTGTCGGCTGCGAACGCCGCAGCGACGGGGTCGTCGCTCGGCAGGACGACGATGTCCGACCCGCGCTGGTGCCCTACCAGATTGCGTTTCAGCGCGACGTAGTCGTCCCAGCTGAACTGGTCGAGGTGGTTCGGTGTCAGGTTCAGCACGGCCGCCAGGTGGGGGCTGCGGTCCGTACGCGCCAGTTGCGTGTGGCTGACTTCCAACACGACGTCGGTGGCGGGACCGATTTCGGACAGTGCTGACAAGGGCCCCGCTCCAATATTGCCGCCGACAAACACGTCGCGTCCGGCGGCACGGAACATCGCCCCCACCAACGCGGTCGTCGTTGTCTTACCGGCACTGCCGGTGATCCCGATCGTCGGCACGGGGCAACGATGCAGGAAGTGCCGCATCATCGCGGTCACGGCAATACCGCGTTGTCTCGCGGCCTGGACCAGGGGCAGATCGTCGGGCACGCCCTGGCTGACGAAGAGCACGTCGATCTCCGCCGCCAGTTCGGGGTCGTTCGAGGTGAGCCGAAAGTCGATTCCGTCCAGCTCGGCAATGCGGCCGGCCAAGCGCCCCTCGGAGCGCCGGTCGGAGACGACGATTTTCGCCGCCTGCTCCGCCGCCAGGAAGCGCACGATGTCGACTCCTTCGACACCCAGGCCGACGACGCCCACACGCAGACCTCGCAAGCTCGCCGGCTCGGCTGGTGGTTGGTCGTTGCGCTCGGGGTGGGCCTCGGCCATCGTGACCATTCCTTAGACCTGCAGTGCCAGGGCGACCCCAACGATCGCGCCCGCGATCCCGACCAGCCACGCCCGCGTCACGATCTGCGGCTCGGACCAGCCCAAGAGTTCGAAGTGGTTGTGGATCGGCGCCATGCGGAAAACCCGCTTGCCGCCAGTCAGCTTGAAGTAGACGATTTGAATGATGTCGCTGGCCGCCTCGATCACGAAGACGATGCCGATCACGGGTAGGAGCAGCCAGTGCCCGGTCATCAGGGCCACGATCGCGAGCGATCCGCCCAGCGCCAGCGCCCCGGTTTCGCCCATGAAGACCTCCGCCGGGTGCGCGTTGTACCAGAGGAACCCCAGAACCGCGCCCACGGTGGTGAAACAGAAGCGGACGAGGAAGTCCTGCTCCTGCCCGATCGCGATCACGCCGAAGGCCGCGAGTGCGATCGCGACGGTGCCGCCCGCGAGCGAGTCGAGCCCATCCGTGATCGCTACCGAGGACGTCGTGGCCATGATCGTCAGAATGGCGATCACGATGTAGCCCGGGCCTAGGTCGAAGCTGCCCGCCCAGGGCACGTTCAGGCTGCTGATGTCCAGCGCATAGAACAGCACCAACGACGCGCTGACCGAGAAAGCCAGCAGCACGCCAACCTTGAGTCGCCAGGACAGCCCTTCGTAACGGCGACCGACCAGGGTGCCCAGGTCGTCGATCGCGCCGATACCGCCCAGCACCACGATGGCCGCCAGCGGCAGCAGAATCGACTCTCGATCCACGACGTTCGTCGCCACCGTCAGGATGGCCACGGTGATGAAGATGATCAGGCCGCCCATCGTGGGCGTGCCGGCCTTGATGTGGTGGGTTTCGGGTCCTTCGTCGCTGATCGCCTTGCCCAGCGACCGCGTTCGCAGCCAGCGGATCACCGGCGGGCCGATGGCGAGGGCCAAGAGGAAGGCGAGCCCGGCCGTGGCGAGGGAGAATGTCGTCATCGCGAGCGCTCCTCGCCGCTGACCAGCGCTTCGACCATCTCCTCCAGATGCATTGCGTAGGACGCTTTGACCAGCACCACGTCGTCCGCGCCGATCTCTCGGCGCAGCGCGCGGCTGGCGTCCTCGCGCTTCTCGAACCACTGAATCTGTTGATGCCCCGCGTCCCAGGCCCCATCGGCGATTCCGCGGGCGCGCGCGCCGATCGCGATCAGGCGGTCGCAACGCCCCATGCAATAGGCGCCTACCTCGCGGTGGCCGGCCTCTTCCTCATCGCCCAGCTCCAACATGTCGCCCAGGACCGCGATCTTGTGTCCCGGCAGCTCGCTCAGCACGTCGAGCGCCGCTTTGACTGAGAGCGGCGCGGCGTTGTAGGCGTCGTCCAGAATTAGCGCACCCGATGTCGACCGGCGCGGTCGCAGCCGGCTTCCACTCTCCAGCTCCCCCAGCGCCGTCACGATCTCGGCGAGCGGCACCCCAGCAAAAAGGCCGACCGCGGTCGCCGCCAGCGCCGTCATCGCCTGATGGGCCCCGACGGCGGGGGTCTGAACCGCCGTCGTTTCGTCTTGGGCGTGCAGAGCGAAACTGATGCCGTCCAGTCCGTGACTTTCGATCGCGTTGGCGCGAACGTCTGCGCCGTCTCCGAGCCCGAACGTGATCACGCGCGCCGACGTCCGTTCTGCCATGCGCGCGACCCGCTCGTCGTCGCCGTTGAGTACTGCCAGCCCGTCTTCCGGCAGACAGGCAGGCAGGAGGCCTTTGATCTCCTCGGTCGCCTCGATCGAACCGAAGCGCTCCAGGTGCGTCGGCCCCACGTTCGTCACGACGCCCACGTCCGGTCGCCCGACGCGTGTCAGCAACTCCATCTCGGCCCGGTCGTACGGGCCCATTTCCATCACGCCCCACTCGTGCTCCGGCGCGAGGCCGAGCAGGGCGATCGGCAAGCCGATGTCGCCGTTGAAGTTGCGCGGGCTCTCCAGCGTCGTGAAGCGGCGTCGCAGCACCTGGGTGATTGCCTCACGTGTCGTCGTCTTGCCCACACTGCCGGTGATGCCCACGATCCGCGCTCCCTGGCGCCTGCGCCAGCAACCGGCCGCCGCCTGCAGCGACTCCAGCGGGTCGTTCACGACGAACGCGGTGACCTCGTCAGGAATGGCGTCCGGCTTCGTGCGCGTCATCAGTCCGCGCGCTCCGCGCTGGATTGCGTCGTCGAGGAAGAGGTGGCCGTCGGTTTGCTGACCGGGCAGCGCCACGAAGAGGTCGCCCGGCTCGACGCGCCGCGAGTCGACGACGATGTCGTGGAACGGCTTGGCGGATGGCGCGTCATTCAGATCGAGCAGGCGCTCGCGGAGCAGGTCGGCCAAGTCGCGCGGAGCGATCATGCGCCGTCCCCGTCCGCGGGCTCGTCGCCGACCAGATTGACGGGCAGGGCGATCTCGATATCGCCGCTGGCGTCGTTGCGGATCTCATCGAGTTCGGCCTGGGCGTTCGCTGCCTCGTCGGCGCGGTCCTGTTTCGCGTCGGCGTCGCCCGTCTCCTCCAGTACGGCATCGAACAGCGAGGGCGTCGCGACATATTCCGTTGGCGGTACGCCGATCAGCGGCAGGATGTCTTCCATCAATGCGCCGAAGACCGGGGCCGCGACGACACCACCGAAACGCTCGAACTCCGTTTCGCCCTGGGGCCGGTCGATCTTGACCAGCACCACCACGCGCGGATCGTTGGCGGGCGCGAAGCCGGCAAAGGAGGCGATGAACTCGCCTTCCAGGTAGCTGCCACCTTCCGCCACATCGGAGGTGCCGGACTTGCCGGCGATGGGCCAGCCCACGACCTGAGCGGGGTGCCCTTCCACGCCGTCGACGACAGCCTGCATCATGCGTTGCAGCGACTTCGCAGTCTCTTCCCGCAGCACGCGTCGCTCAATGACCGGTGTCACCGCGCGGACCTCGTCCTCCGTGATCACGGCCCGGATCAGCCGCGGCCGGACGAGGTTGCCGCCGTTCGCGATCGCTGAGTAGGCGCGCACCATCTGCAGCGGCGTGACCGAGATGCCCTGGCCGAACGAGTTGGTCGCGAGATCGACCTCGGACCAGAACAGGTTGCCCGGTTCCTTGACGATCCCGTCGGCTTCACCGGCGAAGCCAGCGTTCGTCGTCTCCCCGAACCCGAACTGGTTGACGTACCAGTAGAAGAGCTCAGTCCCCACCGCCGTTGCCACCCAGGCGGTGCCGGTGTTGAGCGACCGCTGCAGCACCTGGGTCATCGTCTGCTGGCCGTGGTAGGAGAGGTCGAAGTTGCGAATCGTGCGCGCGCCGACCACGATCGCGCCGGTGTCGACGAAGGTCGTCGTGGGCGTCACGACGTTCGCGTCGAGCGCGGCCGCCATCGTGAACACCTTGAAAGTGGAGCCGGGCTCATAGAGGTCGGTCACGGCCCGATTGCGGAAGACCGAGAAGTCCAGCGCTGGGTCCGTCAGGTCCAGCTTCGTCACATCGAAGGTGGGCGCCGATGCCATGGCCAGGATGTCGCCCGTGTACGGCTCCATAATCAGAATGGTGCCGCCGGCGGCTCCGGTGTCGGCCAGCGCCGCCGCCAGGTGCTCTTCGGCCAGCCGCTGCAGCGTGCGATCGATCGTGAGCACGACGTCCGCACCGGCTTGCACGGGGTCGACGGCGCGCGCTCCGAAGGGGATCGGACTGCCCAACGAGTCGCGCTCGAAGACCACACGCCCGGGTTGGCCGCTGAGGACGGAGTCAAAGTCGAATTCGATGCCGGCTAGGCCGTTATTGTCGCGTCCGACAAAGCCGAGGAGCTGGCTGGCCAGTCCGCCCTCCGCGTAGCGGCGCAGACTGGAGGGGGTAACCTTGACGCCGGGCAGCGCGTCGGCGATCACCCGTTCGCCCAATGAATAGGGCACGTTGAGGGCGAGAAGCGTATCCCGGCCCGTTCCCGACTCCACGATCGCCCGTACCTGCTCCTCCGTCACTCCCAAGAGGCGCGACAGCTGCTGTACGGCGAAACGCTCGTTGCCCTGATCGAGTTCCCATGCTTCGCGGTCCACGTGCACCTCGAAGGTGTCGATGCCGGTGACCAGCGGGAAGCCGTTGCGGTCCAGAATCGTTCCGCGGGCGCCGGCGATCGTCTCGGTCCAGAAGTGGATGTCGCGCGCTTCGGCCTCGAAGCGCTGATGGTCCAGGATCTGAACCTGGACCAAGCGGAGCACCAGGAGCACCATGGCTCCCGCGAAGATCAGCATCAGGACGCGCATGCGCCAAGGGCTCACATTGGCCCGGATCATGGCTCCTCACCAATCTCCGTCGCGTCCCCCGACCGACGCAGGGCGTCGCCCCGCACGGGTCGCAACGGTTACCAGACGCTGCCGCTACGGGAGCGCGGCCACGTCGGGGGCTGTCCTCAGCGCAAGACGAGGACATCGAACAACGACTGCCACCAAGGCAGTGCTTCCCTCAGTTCAAGACCGCGCGCCGGCAAGAACCGGGCCGGCAGCAGGCGCGCCGGCGGAGGCAACTCCACCGGCAAGGCCACCGTGGGCCGCGCGGGGACCAAGTCCAGCCGTTCGCGCGCGACTCGCTCCACGCGCGAGAGCGCCGTCAGCTCGCCGACCTGCGACGCCAAGAGCCGCACCTCGGCCTGCAGCCGGTTGCGTCCGCGCTCGAGCTCGCGCGCGGCGGAGCCGGCCGAGGTGGCGTCGCTCGTTTGGAGGACGGGGAGGAAGGCCGCGAATGCGACACCGACTACGCCAAGCCAAATCGCGACGGGCAGCCGGCCTCGTTGCATGGGTCGCACTCGACGCAGAGCTTGGCCACGGAGCGACCCTCGCCGCACGCCGGGCAGCGGCAGCGCGGTCGCGCGTCGCATGATCAGGCGGCCTCAGCGGCGCGGAGCCGCGCGCTGCGCGAGCGGGGGTTGCGGCGTACCTCATCCGCGGAAGCGCGGACCACCTTCTTGATCAGAAGGTGAAAGGCTGGATTCTCACCGCGCGAGTTGTCGCGCAGGAAGTTCTTCACCAGCCGGTCTTCGAGTGAGTGGAAGGTCAGGATCACCAGACGGGATCCAAAGCCGAGCAGGCCGCGGGCCAGGGCAAGGAAGTCGCTCAGATGCCGAAGCTCCTGATTGACTGCCAAGCGAAGGGCCAAGAAGGTTTTGGTGGCGGGGTGAACTCTACTAAATGGAATGGACTTGCGGCCCTTCCCCGCGGCCTGCTCGACGGCTTTGGCAAGATCAGTGGTGGAGTGCAACGGTCGCCGCTCCACAATGACGTGCGCAATGCGGCGGGATCGCCACTCGTCTCCGTACTCGTAGAGGACGCGCGCCAGTTCCTCTTCCGAGTATTCGTTCACAATGTCCGCTGCGGTCAGTTCCGCATCCGGACCGAAACGCATATCAAGCGGCCCCTCTTCGCGGAACGAGAAGCCGCGCTGCGGTGTGTCCAGCTGCATGCTGGAGACGCCCCAATCGCAGATCACGCCGTCCACGGAAGTGAAGCCGGCCGCGGCGGCCGCGTCGGCGGCGCCGCTGGAGTAGGTCTGTGTCAGTTCGAAGCGTCCCGCGTAGGGGGCCAGCCGCTCGGAGGCGATGGCCAGCGCCTGCGGATCGGCATCCAAGCCAAGGACCCGCCCGTCGGGTGAGCTGGCCTCGAGGATCGCCGCGCTGTGCCCGCCGGCGCCCACCGTGCAGTCGATGTATCGACCGCCGGGCCGCACCTGGAGGAACTCCAGCAACTCGTCTACCATAACGGAGGTGTGCGGAGAGTCGGAACTTGGGTTGGGTCGCGTCGTCATGGCGTCCACTGTTCCTGGGCTTCGAGGTTCGCCGCGTAGTCGCGATCGACGGCGGTCACTTCCTCTTCCCAACGCTCCACGCCCCACAATTCCAAGCACTCGCCACGCCCAGCCACGATCACGGTGTCGTTCACCATGGCGGCTTCGCGCATCGCTTGTGGAATCAGAATGCGCCCCTGCTTGTCCAGTTCCACGTCCCACGATCGGGCGTAGAGGGCTCGGCGGAGGCGGCGGCCACGCTGGCGGTTCGCTCCCTCCCCAGTCAGTTCGCCCGCGACCGCGTCGAACCCGGCTGAGGGATAGAACTCCAGACAGCCGTCCGGGCTGGGCGTCAACACTCCCCCGTCGGCGAAGGCGTCGCGATACCGTGCCGGTATCGCCAGCCGTCCCCGCTGGTCGAGAGAGTGTTCGAACTTGCCGCGAAAGGCGGGCACTAGTTCCCAGCATCCGTTTCTCGGTCGCCCCTCTGGAGTTCAGCGGCCCCGATGGACTGCGGTTCTCCATGCAGTTGTGAGGTTTTGGTTCAACAGGGAATCCGACCAAACTCCCCATTACTCCCCACAACGGCCCACAATGTGACACGGTTCCCCATCGCTGTCAACTGGAGCGTCAAGACTTTCTAGGAAAAACGTTGCAACATGGTTTGGGACGGGCCGCGTGGCTCGCGCGAGCATGCGCCACGAAGGGCACTCCAGATGGCCGCGACGCTCCGAGTCGGCATTCTCACCTGCAGCGACAAGGGCAGCCGTGGGGAGCGTGAGGACATGGCCGGACCGGCTGTTGCCGAGCTGCTCGGGCCGCTCGCTCCCGAGATCGTTGAAAAAGCGATCGTGCCTGACGACCCCGATCGGATCGCCGCGACGCTGGAGAAATGGTCCGACGGCGGCACGATCAATTGCTTGCTGACCACGGGTGGCACCGGGCTTGGCCCGCGCGACAACACACCGGAAGCGACGCGGGCCGTGATCGAGCGGGAAGTGCCCGGCCTGGCCGAGGTGATGCGACAGGCGGGGCTGGTCCACACGCCCATGGCTGCTCTCAGCCGCGGCCTGGCCGGCGTGCGCGGCCGCACGCTGATCATCAATCTGCCTGGCTCCGAAAAGGCGGTGCGCGAAAACCTGGCGGCGATCGTCCCGGTCCTGGAACACGCGGTCGCGCTGATCGAAGGCGACACCGAACACTGATGCGGCCCTGATGCAGATAGATGTTGTGACAATCTTTCCAGACGCCTTCCGCGGTGTGCTGGACGCGTCGATCCTTGGCCGTGCGATCGAGGCGGGCATCGTCGACATCGGTCTCCACGACCTGCGCGATTGGACCGACGATAGGCATCGCAGCGTCGACGACGCGCCGTACGGCGGCGGCGCCGGCATGGTCATGCGCCCCGGGCCCTGGTTTCGCGCGATCGAAGAACTGCGGTCCGCGCCTCCCGCGCCGCACGTCGTCCTCTGCACGCCGCAGGGCCGCCCCTTCTCGCAGGAGATCGCGAAGGAGCTGGCGCAGCGGGATCGGCTGATTCTCTGCGCCGCTCGCTATGAAGGCGTCGACGACCGGGTACGCGAGCATCTCGTCGACGACGAGATCTCGATCGGTGATTACGTGCTCAGCGGTGGAGAGATCCCGGCCATGGTCCTGATCGACGCCGTAGTCCGGCTCTTGCCGGGTGCGCTCGGCTCTGACGAGTCGACGGTGGAAGAGTCGTTCAACGACTCCCTGCTGGAATACCCCCACTACACGCGACCGGCCGAGTTTCGCGGCTGGCAGGTGCCCGAAGTCCTGCTCGGCGGCAACCACGCCAAGATCGCCCGTTGGCGCCGGGGCCAGCGCATCCGCCGCACGGCTCAGCGTCGTCCCGACTTGCTCGCGGGCGCCGACGTGACTCCGGAGGAACTGGACGACTGGGCCGTCCCCGACGACGACGCGGTTGAGTGATGCTTCTTACATCGCCCACTCGCGCCTAACCGTGCCCCTTCCCTACAATGGCCGTTCGAAGGCCATCGCCTCTGCGTACTGGGCGCGCCGCCCGGACCGCAGCGTTCAAGCTGGTGAAATATGGACCGTAGCGACCTGCTCGAACTCGAGCGCAACGCCGAAATCGTCGACTTCCAGCCCGGCGACACGCTGCGCGTGCACGTCAAGGTCGTGGAGGGTGAGCGCGAGCGCACCCAGGTCTTTGAAGGCGTCTGCATCCGGATCCAACGCAAGGGCTCGTCGTCCAACTTCACCGTGCGTCGCGTCACCCAGGGCATCGGCATCGAGCGCACGTTCCTCTACCACTCGCCGCGAGTGGAGAAGGTGGAAGTGATCCGCGCCGGACGCGTGCGCCGGGCCAAGCTCTACTACTTGCGCGGGCTGACCGGCCGCGCCGCGCGCGTGCCCGAGCGGGCCCGCCACGCCAGCCGCCCGATCCACAGCTACTGACTCTGACCCGAGCGCTCGCCCCGTAGACTCGACCGAGAGGGAGTTGGGGTGTGACCTACGCGCGCGTCGCCGTTGATTCCGGCCGTCCCCAGCGCGAGCCCTTCACCTACGCGGTTCCCACCGATCTCGCGATCGGTGTCGGGCAAGGGGTACTCGTCCCCTTTGGGCGGCAGGTCTTACAGGGCGTTGTGCTGGCCTTGGAGGACAGCTCCGAGATCGCGGAGCCGCGACCGATCCACAGCCTGATCGACGAGACCCCGCTGCTTACGCCCGCCCAGATCGAGCTCGCTCTCTGGATCAGCGACTACTACCGGTCCGCGATCTTCGAGAGCGCGGCGCTCTTCCTTGCTCCCGGGTTCTCGCGCAAGCCGCTGCGCATGTTGCGACCCGCCCCCATCGTCGATGCGTCCGCCTTGCAGCCGCTCAGCCCCCGTCAGCGGGAGGTGCTGACCACGATCACCGGTCGGGCGCCGATTAGCATCGACCGGCTCGATGCCCTCTTCGATGGCAAGACCGCGCCGACCGTTCGTGCCCTGCTGAAGATGGACCTGCTGGACGAGGTCTACACGCTGGCCGCGCCCAAGTTGCACAGCCGCGTCGAGCAGACCGTCTCGCTGGCCGTTTCAGCGGAGGCTGCCCGCGCCGCGATTCAAGCCTGGCCGCGCTCGAAGCGATCGCGGCAGGCCGATCTCGTCGAGGGATTGCTGGCGGGACCGCTACCGCTGGCGGAGGCGCGTCGACTGGCGGGCGGCCGAGCGCAACTGGAACGCGGGGTGGTGCCGGGCCGGTTGGTTGAGTTCGCCTCCGATGAAACGGTTCGTCTGCGTCTCGAACCCGACGCCGCGCACGCGGTGATCGATCAGCTGCGGCGCAACGCCGCCGAGCGACGCGCCGTGGCCGTCCTCCAGGTCCTGCTCGAAGGGGCACGCACCCCGGCCGACCTGCACTCCGTGGCCGGCGCGAACCGCAAGGACGTCGACGCGCTGATCGATCAGGGTCTCGTCGTTCGTGAATCGGTCGAGGTCGAGCGCGATCCGCTCGCGGGGCGGCCGGTCGCCCGGATCGACGCCGCGGCGCTGACCAACGACCAGCAAGAGGCCTATGCCACGATCGGCTCGGCGCTCAACGTCGCCAACGCCGATCGACGCGAGGCGGCGCAGTCCGATATGGCGGCCTGCATCTTCCTCTTGCGAGGCGTCACCGGGAGCGGCAAGACCGAGGTCTACCTGGCCGCCGTCGACCACACCCTCAGCCTTGGTCTGCGCTCGATCGTGATGGTGCCCGAGATCGCGCTGACGCCGCAGACGGTCGATCGCTTCCGGCAGCGCTTTGAGCGCGTCGCCGTCTGGCACTCCGGCCTCAGCGCGGGCGAACGCTTCGACACCTGGAACCGCATCCGCGAGGGCCGCGTCGATGTCGTCGTCGGCTCCCGCTCCGCGCTCTTCACACCCCTGCCGGAGCTGGGCCTCATCGTGATCGACGAGGAGCACGAGTGGACCTACAAGCAGACGGAACCCGCGCCGCGCTATCACGTACGTGAGGTGGTGGAGCAGTACGCCCGACTGATCGGCGCGGTCGTGGTGTTCGGTTCCGCCACACCGGACGTCGTGACCACGGCGCGCGCCCGAGCCGGTCAGTACACGGAGTTGGAGCTGCCCCAGCGCGTGCAGCGGATCGACGCCGCGGACCCCAAATCCCCGCTGCAGTCGGCGCCGCTGCCCGCGGTCGAAGTCGTGGACATGCGCGCGGAACTGAAAGAAGGCAATCGCTCGATCTTCAGCCGCGCGCTGGCGGCCGCGATCGACGACGCCCTCTCCAACGACGAGCAGGTCATCCTCTTCCTCAACCGCCGCGGCGCCGCCAGCCTCGTCTGTCGCTCCTGCGGGACAGCCCGCGAGTGCGAGCGCTGTTCGGTGCCGTACACCTACCACGCCCCGATCGACCGCTCGCGCCATGAAGCCCGGGCGCGAGGCATGGACAGGCTGCGATGCCACGAGTGCGGTCGTTCGGAAACGCCCAGTGACGTCTGCCCGACTTGTCGCGAGCCCTCACTGCGGCCGATGGGACACGGCACACAGGACCTGGAGCAGGAAGTCGAGAAGCGATTCCTGCTCGCCCGGGCGCTGCGCTTCGATCGCGACACGGCGGCTGCCCGCGACGGGCACGAGCGGATCCTGCGCCGCTTCCGCGAGGGTGAGGCCAACGTGCTGGTCGGCACGCAGATGATCGCCAAAGGTCACGACATCCCGGCGGTGACCGTCGTCGGCGTCGTCAACGCCGACCTCGCCCTGCGGTTTCCCGACTACACGGGGCCGGAGCGCACCTTCCAACTGCTGACCCAAGTCGCCGGGCGCGCGGGGCGCGGCCCGCGCGGGGGGCGCGTCGTGATCCAGACCTACGCCCCCGACCACTACGCGATCACGGCTGCCGCCGCCCACGACTACGAGACGTTCCTGGCCCAGGAACTCCCGGCCCGCGCGCCACACGACTATCCCCCGTACGGTCGGCTTGCCCGGCTTGTCTTCGCCAGCAGCCAACGCCCCCGCGCCCACGACACCGCCACCGAGATGGCCCGCTCCCTCATCATCGACCGCGACCGCCGCGGCCTGCCCGGCCCGGAGGTTCTCGGCCCCACGCCCGCATTCATCTACCGCCGCCGCAACCAGTACCGCTTCCAAATCACGCTGCGGGGCGCCGACCCGCTGCCGTTGCTGCGCGGGGTCGAGTTCCGCGGCTGGTCGGTCGATATCGATCCCGTCTCGCTGCTCTGAGGTTCGCGCGGTCGCTTCGCGACGACGGACGCGGCACAATGAGCGCAAGAGCCGTGAGCGAGTTGAGCGTTCCGGAAGGAACGACCCTTGGCCATCCATCCCATCACCACCTTGCCCAACGATGGGGCGGTGCTGCGTGCCCTCGCCAAGAAGGTCAAGCGGATCGACGCCTCCATCCACGCGCTGGTAGAGGACTTGATCGACTCTATGTATGCGGCCAACGGCGTGGGCCTAGCCGCGCCGCAGATCGGCGTCTCGCTGAAGGTCGTTGTGATCGGCATGCCGGGCGAGGAGCCGTTCGCCATGATCAACCCGGAGATCGTCAAGCGTTCGGGCGCGCGGGAAGCGACGGAAGGGTGTCTCAGCGTGCCGGGCTATCAGGGACGCGTGATCCGTTCGCTCCGCGTCACGGCGAAAGCGCAGGGCCTGAACGGCAAGGCGATCCGCATTCGGGCGGAGAACGACCTGCTGGCTCAGGCGCTGGAACACGAGATCAATCACCTCAACGGCATCATCTACATCGACCAGGTCGCGTCGCCGGAGCAGCTCTGGGCCTTGCCCCTGCACGACGACGAAGACGAATCCGACGACGACCAGACCGACGAGTAGCGGGTTCGCGATGATGTCCTCGCTCGTCGCCGCGGCCAGTCTGGCGGCGCGGGAGCGCGCGCAACCCTGGCCGGCCGGTGCTCCCTATCTCGTTGGCGGCTCTGTGCGCGACGCCTTGCTCGGGCGAGCGATCGCAGAGATCGACGTCGTCGTCCCCGGCGACGCGGCTGCCTGGGCCCGTGGCGTGGCACGGTTGCTCGACTCCCGCGCAGTGCAGATCGACGATCGGATCGGTGTCTGGCGCGTCCCTCTGGCCGACGCCTCTCTGGCCAACGCTTCTCTGGCTGACGGAGATGAGTCCGGCCAGCTCGATATCGCGCGGATGACGGGACCCGGCGACGGCGATCTCGCACACGATCTCGAACGGCGGGACTTTACGATCGATGCACTGGCCGTGCCCCTGGCGGAGCTAAACGGCGTCGAAAACGAGAGCGATGTGGCGTCGGTCGTCCGTGCCCATGTGGTCGACCAACACGGCGGCCTCGCCGATCTGGACGGCAAACGGTTACAGGCGACGGGGACTCAAGTTTTCGTCGAGGATCCGCTGCGCTGCCTTCGGGCCGCGCGCCTGGCGGCGCAGCTGGGCTTCGATGTTGAGAGCGGCACGCTCAGCCTGATCGCGGAGGCGGCGGATGCACTCGGACAGGTTTCGCCCGAGCGCGTGGGGCAAGAGTTGCTCCGCATCTTCGCCTGCGACGACGCCGCGCGGGGCGTCGCCGTGATGGAGTCGACGGGACTGCTCAGCGAGTGTTTCCCCGAGCTGGACGCCGGCAGGGGCTGCGAGCAACGTCCCGTGCACCGCTTCGATGTCTTCACGCACGGGCTCACGGCGAGCATTGTGATCGACCTGCTGCTGGCACCGGAGGCGCCGCTCGACCGGGTCGGAGCGCAGCTCTGGTCGGCGCTGTGGGAGGGGCCGGTCTGGGACGTGCCGACGGTCGATAGCGACCTGCGCCAGCACTTCAGCGAACACGGCGCCGCACTGCGGCTCGCTACGCTCCTGCACGACGTCGCCAAGCCGCAGACCCGTAGCGTCGACGCGGATGACCACACCCACTTCTACGGCCACTCCGAACAGGGGGCGGCCATCGCCGCCGAGCGGCTGCGCCACTGGCGCTTGCCCAATCGCCTGAGCGACCGGGTCAGCCTGCTGATCGACCAGCATCTGCGGCCCGGCCAGGTCGCCTCCCCAGGCCAACCACCGACCGCCAAGGCGCTGCATCGCTTCCAACGCGCTCTGGGCGACGCGAGCCCAGATCTCTGCTGGCTCTTCCTGGCGGATTCGCTGGCGACGGTCGGGCCGGAGGGACTGCTGGCCCGCTGGCCGGCCTACGTCGCGCACGTGCAGCACATCGTGACCTGGCGGCCCCCCGTCGCCGCGCAACGGATCGCGCAGCTCGTCGACGGACGGGCCGTGATGGAGGCGACCGGTCTCGGCCCCGGTCCTGATGTGGGCCGCATCCTGACCGCCATTAACGAGGCTGCGGCGGCGGGGGAACTGACCAGCGAGGCAGACGCTATTGCCCTGGCCCTTACACTGAGCCAAGCGCCACCGGCGTCAGCAGCGGATTCCGAGTCGAAGAAGGCATCCCGTGGCTGAAGTCCTGCTCATCACCGCCCTCGTCGTAGGGCTTTTCTTCTTCCTCTTCATCCGCCCCACGCGGCGCGAACAATCGCAGCGCCGCCGCGACCTGAACGCGTTGCGGATCGGTGACGAGGTACTTACGACCGGCGGTCTGATCGGCATCGTGACCGCCGTCGAGACCCAACCGGACGGCCCCATGATCCTCTCCCTCGAGCTGGCCGACGGCGTCGTCGTCCGCGCGCGGACCGAGGCCATCGCCCAGATTCTGCGCCCTGTCGACGTGATCGAACTCGACGATGAGATGGCCGACGCCGCGGACAACCGTGCTGCGCGGGCCGGCGCGGGATCGCGGGACGATGAAGGGGATGATCTCTCCGTCTGAGCGCCCCGTGACCGCAACTCA
>CAUYZA010000006.1:0-25375 GCA_963577225.1 Dehalococcoidia bacterium
CCGCCGTCTACGAAGGTGCTCGACGTTTTGATGTGCGCGAAATCGAGACGCCCGAACCGCGCGCCCAACAGGTCCTGGTCCAGGTCACGCAATCGGCGATCTGCGGCACGGACGTGCATGCCTTCATGTACGACCTCGCGCCGGCCGGTTCCGTGCTGGGACACGAGATCGCCGGCCGGATCGCGCAGCTGGGCGCCGATGTCGAAGGCTGGAACGTCGGCGATCGAGTCGTCGCCGGCGGCGGTGATCCGCCGCCGGGCAGCGCCTCGCCCATGCGTGACGATCCGCGCTACAACTACCGCACGATGGGATTCGGTGGCTCACGCACGGGCGGCTACGCCGAGTTCACCCTGGTCGAGGCACACCGCTTGCAAGCGGTGCCGGAAGCCGTGCCCGACGAGGTGGCGGCGCTGACCGAGCCGTGCTCCGTCGCGGTTCACGCCGTGCGACGTTCCGCCGTCAAGCTGGGCGACACGGTCGCGGTGCTTGGCGCCGGACCGATCGGGCTGCTCGTTCTGCAGGCAGCGCTCGCTGGGGGCGCGACTCGTCTGCTGGTCTCCGAGCCAGCCCCCGCTCGCGCCCAGTTGGCACGCGATCTTGGAGCCGCCGCGGTGGTCAACCCACGCGAAGAAGATGTCACTGAACGGCTCGTCGAGCTGAGCGACGGCCTGGGCCCGGACGTGATCTTCGACTGCGCGGGCTTCGGCGACACACTCGACCAAGCCTTCGCGGCGACCAGTCGTTCAGGCCAAGTGATTCTGGTCGCGGTGCCGTGGAAGCCGATGCCGCTGGAGCCCGCCGACTGGATGGCCCGCGAAGTGGACTTCCGCGTCAGCTTCGCCAGCGAGCCGGAGGATTGGCGCGTTGCGCTCGACCTACTGGCGAGCGGCCGGATCTCCGGCGATGCGCTGCTCTCCGAGTCGAGTTCGATCGAGCTGGACCAGATTCAGGAGACGTTCGAGGGCTTGATGAAGCCGTCATCGCAGCTCCAGGTGGTGATCAAGCTCTGATCGGCAGCAGGCCGGGATTCGTCGCTAGCTCCGCGGGTCGATCGGGGTGATTACGCCGAGGCGCTGTTCGATCGCCTCACCGGCGTCGAGACAGACATCCTCGCGGAACGATGGTCCGATGATCTGGATGCCTTGGGGCAGCCCGTCGGCGATGCCGACAGGCATCGCCACGGCCGGCAGCCCAAGCAGGTTGACCGTGACGACGAGTCGCAGGGACTGCTGGAAGGCCGCGTTCGTGGCTTGGCTTTCGATGTCCCAACCGACGGGCCAGGGCGGCACCGTGAAGACCGGGCCGACGACCAGCGGCCAGTCCGCCATGAAGGTCGACCATTCCGTGAGTAGCCCATGCCGGCGCGCGACGACGCGCTGGTAGCCGGGCAGGTCGAGCAGTGTCGTGTTGGCGGTCAGCAGGTCGAGCGCCTGGGCGGCTTCGGGGATCGCGTTGGCGTGGACGGTGTCCATGAACGTCCAGTGCAGGTCCGTCATCAGGAACTGCCAGTAAAGCTCCGCGGCCTCGGCGAGGGAAGGAGGATTGATCTCTTCGACCTCGTAGCCCGCGTCGGCAAGAGCCCGTCCGGCCGCCCGCACGCCCTCCGCGACAGAGGGATCGGTCGATCCGCCGGGCGGCTCCGGCACCAGCGCGACCCGTTTCGACAACGGCCGGCCTTCCAGCGGAGCGGAAATGTGGCGGGGGTCTCGCGGGTCGGGGCCCATCATGTTGACGAGCGCGAAGCGTAAGTCGGCGACATGCCGTGCCATCGGTCCTTGCACGGCCATGACCTGAGCGCCCAGGTACTGCGCGTTGGGATCGGCGAACTCGCTGGAGCGACAGACCCGCGCGTATGACGGCCGTAGGGCGGCGGTGCCGCAGCAGTGCGAGGGACAGCGCACGGAGCCGCCGATGTCGTTGCCCATACCCAGCGGCGTGCAGCCGCTGGCCAGCGCTGCACCGTCGCCGCCACTGGATCCACCGGGGGTCCGGTCCGGATTCCAGGGATTGATCGTGTGGCCGCGCAGCTGGCTTTGGCTGTGCCAGCGCATGCCATAATCGGGCATATTGGTGCGGCCGATGGCGATCGCTCCCGCGGCGCGGAGCTGTTCGATGTGTGGCGCGTCGCGCTGTGGCAGATGCTCAAGGTTGATCTTCAGACCGCTGGTGGTGGCCGAGCCGATGAGATCGATGTTCTCTTTGACTGTCATCGGCACGCCGTGCATCGGCCCCACCTCGTCGCCGCCGGCGAGAGCCGCGTCCGCGGCGTCCGCCGCGGCGCGTGCATCATCGGCCAGGCTCACGGTGACGGCGTTGAGCTGCGGGTTGACGTCGTCGATCCGCGCCAAGTGCGCATCGATGACCTCGCGGGCGCTGAGCTCACGGGCCAGAGTCTTCTCGGCTATTTCCTTCGCGCTCAGGCGCCAGATTTCGCTTGGCACATCGATATCCTTCCGCGGGCTCGACCCGCTTGCCTCTGCCACGTCGCCCCAGCTGCAGTGCCTCGCTAGGCACGCATCCATTCGGCGACGCGCTCGCCCATCATGATGCAGGTCAGGTTGGTGTTGGCGCGGATGATCGTGGGCATGATCGACCCGTCGACGATGCGCAGGCTCTCCACGCCGTGCACGCGGCCCTGTTCATCGACGACCGCGCCGGGGTCCGCCGCCGGCCCCATGCGGCAGCTGCAGGTGGGGTGCGCCATGTTCGCGGCGCTGCCGCGAATGTATTCATTGAGTGCGGCATCGTCGGCGACGGTGTCTGCATCCAAGCCGTGAATGCCCGTGTGGAAGTCCGAGACCGGCTCTGTCGTGGCGATGTCCCATGCCAAGCGCACGCCTTCCCGTAGCCGCCGCAAGTCGGCCTCGTTGTCGACGAAGTTGAGCTCGATCACGGGGGGGGCGTGAGGGTCGCGGCTCTCCAAGGTGACGCTGCCGTAGGACTCAGGAAGCTGGACGCCTGGGGCGATCGCAAAGGCCGTTTCGCCGCCGCCGGCGGCGACGAAGGCGGGATCGGCGGAGAGATCGAGGTGGCCCAACATGTAGACCTGCATGTCGTTGAACTCGCCGTCCTCGGACGTGTAGCGCAGCAGGACTTGCACCAGCGGGTCCGTGGGATCCGCCGCACCGGGCTTAGCGATGCAGGTGACGGGCGCCATGGGGTGGTCCATTAGATTGTTTCCCACGCCCTCCAGCGTCGAGACGGGCTCGATCCCATGTCGCTCCAGCTCGGCCACTGGACCCACCCCAGAGCGGAGCAGAATGGCGGGGCTCTGGATCGCGCCGGCCGAGATGATCACCTCGCCCGCCCGGATCAGTTGCTGTTCGTCGCCCGACTCGACGAGCAAGCCCACTGCCCGTCCGTCTTCGAAGAGGACGCGGTCCACGAGGCAGCCCGTGCGAATGGTGAGGTTGAGCCGGTGCCGCGCGGGGGCGAGGTAGCCAAGGTTCGTCGACCAGCGCACGCGCTCGCGGCGGTTCATCGCGATCTGCGCGACGCCGGTGCCGTCGGGGTCGTTCTGGTCCTGGAAGAGGGGGAAGCCGCGCGCTTCGCAGGCCTCTCTGAAGGCGCGCTGAACGGGACGTGTCTCTGCCTCCGTCCAGCGCACGACCGGAATCGGCCCGTTGCTGCCGTGGTAGTCCCCGCCCTCGTCCTGATCGGCCTCGAGCTGGCGGAAGTAAGGCAGGCACTCCGCCCAGCTCCAGGCGGGGTTACCGCGCTCGGCCCAACCGTCGTAATCGGCGGGCGCGCCCCGGATCGCGATCGCGGTGTTGACCGAGGACGAGCCACCGATCAGCTTTCCGCGCGCCAGCGCGATCTGTCGCCCAGGGATGGCGTCGGCCAGGAATCCCCAGTCGTGTTCGATGGCGGATGGCTCCCAGGCGTTGGCGACGTCGGGTGGCAACGCCTCGACCGTTGCGAAGTCGGGTCCGGCCTCGAGCAGGAGCACGGAGCGGTCCGAGTCCTCACTGAGGCGGGCGGCCAGCACGGCGCCGGACGATCCGGCTCCGACGATGACGACGTCGTATTCCATCGATCGTTCTGTCCTCTCCGGCCCGGGAGCGGGCCAATGTGGTGGTGGAGTCTACCGAGTGCTCCCGCTAGGCGGTCGAACGGACGGGCATCAGAGGTCGCTATTGGCGGATCGCGTCGGCGTTTGCGCGCAACATCGCGAGATAGCTGGGGAACTCATCGCTCGGGAGCGAAACGAGACGCCGGATCTCGACGCCGGTCTCGGAGGCGATCTGTTCCACGATGCGGGCCGTGAACTGATCCTCTTTGTAGATGCGTGGAATGCCGCGCCGGCGGATCTCGTCGACGAGCGCCGCGATGTCTTCCGCGCTCGGTTCCTCCTCCGGCCCCTCAACCACGAAGCCCACGATCTCCAGGCCGTAGCGAAGGGCGAAGTAGCCGTAGGCGTTGTGCAGGGTGACCAGCTGGCGCCGCTCGTCACTGAGGGCCGCAAGCGACGTGAGTAGTTCAGCGTCGGTCGCTTCAAGCTCGGTCAAGTAGGCGTCGCGACGTTCCTCGATCGCGGCCGCCTGCAGCGGCAGTAGTTCCTGTAACGCGGCTGCGATCGCGCGAATCGCCTCCGCAGCGAGCGACGCATCGAGCCAGAAGTGTGGATCGACTCGGTCCTCCTTCTGTCCCGACCCCCCGAGTTTGATTGCCTGCGACAGGTCAAGTGGATCGACGGAAGCGTTCTCCTCCAGCGCTTGTTCGAAACCGGCCTCAAGTCCGGCGCCGTTGATGACGATCAGTCCGGCGTCGGCGATCGCGCGCACCTTGCCGGGGGAGAGCTGCAAGGTGTGGGCGTCGGATCCGGGCGGTACCAACGTGGTCAGCGCGACGGCATCGCCGCCCACCTGTGTCACCCAGTCGGCGATCACGGTGGTGCTGACGACCACGCGCAGGCTTTCGGTCTCGCGGCCCGCATCGGCTCCGCCACAGCCGGTGGTGACAAGTAGCATCCCGAGTAGGGCGGCAAGAGCGGCGGCACGCGTAGTGCGCCTGCGCGGTACGGGCATTCAGAGTCCTTCTCGTCTCACTTCGGCGAGTGGAAATGGTAATCAATCCCATTGTGCCGCGCAAAAATGGCCCGCCCCGAAGGCCATCGGGCCGGCCTACGGATCCGGCGGGGGCCTAGGCTGCGTTGCGCTTTCGCGGAACTGGGGGGCATTGCTGCTCGTCTAGCGAAGACAACGGAAGAGGTCGAATGATGACTCTCGCGCGCCGCGGCCGTGCACGGAGACCTCCGTGGAGCCCCCGGAGTCTCCTGTCCTGCACTCGCAGCCTCCGGGAGGCGTGTTACGGACCTCTGGCAGGGCCTCAAGCGACGCGCTCGAGGACTGAGGAACGCGACAGCTCGGGGGATCCGGATCCCATGGCTGCGGTTCGATAATCACGACAGGCAGGCCACGTAGGATCACCCTCGTCCCGCTTGCGGCAACGCTCGTCGGCCGGGCCGCGAGCGAGGAGAGACTTCGATGAGCCGGTTCCTGTCTATCACCTTCGGTCTCGCTGCGCTGGTGGTCCTCGCCGCCGGCTGCGGCGAGGGTGGCAGTGACGCAGGAGAGAGCACGGGACGCGATCAGGGGGCGGTGGTTCAGTCTGACACTGGAGCGAACGACAACAGTCCGGCAGATGGGTCGTCGTCCGACCCGCGGGACGATGATCAACTGGACCGTCAGGAGACGACCCCCCCCCGTTCGAGCCCCTGAGCACTGCCGAAGCAGCCTCGCTACCGGTGCAACCAACTGACCCGCTGCTGAGTCTAACGCTGGGCGTGACGGTGCTGCGTGCCGGGCCGGCCACGGATTGGGGCGCGGTCGCAGAGCTTCCGGCCAACACCGAAGTCGAACTCATCGGCTGTTTCGGCTCGGGATGTCTCTCGCACTGGTTGCTCGTGCGCAGCGGAGAGACGACGGGATGGCTTCGCACTGATGACATCCAGCCCGTGCCGGAGCTCGACGCGCTCCCCACGGTGGGCCGGACCGCAAAGCTGTTGCCGTTCGAGATGATCACGCTTTTGGCCGATCCACGGGCAGGGGCGACGGTTGTCGCTACGATCACGGCAGCCGATGCGATCACGGTGTTAGGCCGATCGGAGGCGGCTGGCCGGGTTGCGATCTTAGCGGGCCGAATCGGCTGGATTCCTGCAAGCCGCCTGGACGGGGATGTGGTACTTCTTCCGCTGTACACGGGATCCGGCACGGCGGTCTTCAATCTCCGCGCGGGCCTGCTCTGATGGCAAGGTCCGGATCGTCTGCTGCTCCGCGAGCCCGAAGGCCTGGCCGTACTCGAGGGTGGGCTGCTTAGCGGGCTCGCGCCGGGATGTTCGCTGATGGACGTCAACAGGGCCGGCGACCTCCGAGTCGTGCTGTGCGGATCCGAACTGAGCGAGTTCGCCTTTCTCGCGGTGGATCGCTTGATCACCGTCGGGCCGTGGCCGAGCACGGGGGGCTCGGACGTGGGGAACATCTCGGATCGCTGGCGCTGGAGCCCGGCGGGCGATGCCGTCCTGATCCCAGCCCACGAAGACGGCGATCCGGTCCTGCCGTTGTACCGCGTGGGAGCCTCGCCCGTGAGGCTCAGGCGCGGACGGATGGCGGAGTGGATCAGCGCGGACGAGATCCTGCTCCTGGATGCTGATGGCGACCTTTGGCGCCGGAGTGTGTGGACCGACGGAGGCGAGACACTTGTGCTCCGGGGCGTGGTCGCCGTTCGTGTCTCTCCCACCCCAGACCATGTCGCGATCGAGCAGGCAGCGGGCCGCGCCCAGACGGGCGTGTATCGTCTCCCGGAATTCGAGCGTGTGGGCGCCGCATCGGCTGGGCAGCTGCTCGACGAGGGTTGGGCTCCGACGGGACGCATCTTGCTCGTGACGATCGGTGTCGAGGACCCCATCCTCCATCAGCTGGAGGGTCCGGAGTGGGCACCCATCTCACTGGGCGTCGCGGCGGACGGGGGGATTGCATGGGCGCCAGATGGCGGAGCGATCGTCCTTGAGAATCGGCGTCAACGCTCACAGCTGGTCGATCTCCGATCGGGCACGCGTACCGATCTTGGACTCGTTACCAGCGCGACCTGGGCGCCCGACGGGGAGAAGTTCGCCGCGCAGCATCGCGCGGAGCTTGGCTCGAGTCGAATCACCGTGTATGCGCGTGGAGGCCAGAAACTGCTGGCTGTGACGAGAACCGCCAATCGCCTCGGCGACCTGCAGTGGTCCGCCGACTCGCTCCGCCTCTCCTTCAGCAGCCGCTTCGACTTATCCTAAGAGCGCGAGCCTACGCTCGGTTCATTACCGGCGTCTTCTTCGGGATTCGTAGGGATCCTGGTATGGATCGGTGCCAACACATCGACGCGGGACATCTTCCGTGTCCAGCGCAGCCCGATCAGATCGCGGGTGCCCGCCAGCCCCCGAGCAAGGTTTCGATCCGGCCCGCCAACGCCAGCGCGACGGGCCAGCCCGTCAGGCTGAAGGGCAAGGTGTAGATGTAGCTCTGCGCGTCGACGCTGCCGTGCGGCCCGGCGGCGCGCTCCGCCACTGGGCAGATCACGGCGTCGAAGTCTTGCAAGAAACGCAGCATCGCTCGTCGCAGACGGTCCCATTCGAACAGGGACCGGTCGACTTCTGTCCCGCTCAGCCCGGTTCCGTCCTGGGTGTCCCACTCGGTCCAGTTGGACGGATGCGACCGATCCCAATAGGCCTGCGTGATTCCTCGCGACTCCTCGATCCGGGGTAGCGCGACCTCCTCTGACACGATGCGGTCTTCGGCAAGGGCGGCGATGACGTCTGCCAGCGTGCGGCGCGTGTCTTGGTCGGGCGTGGCGCCGTCGAACTCGACGAAGTACGCCACCCGCAACGCGCGCAGGTCGGCATCATCCTGGGTTTTGCAATGGGACCGGCACCGCACCAGCGTCGATCCCGTCGGTACCTGTGATCAGCGGCAGCGCGAGAGATAGGTCCTTCACGCTGCGGGCCACCGGGCCGATCTGAGTGCGCGGATCGAGCATCGCGCTGATGCGCGGGAAGTGGCCGGTGAGGGGGACGCGTCCGGTCGTCGGCTTCAGCGTCGCGACGCCGCAGTAGTGGGCGGGGAGGCGCAGGCTGCCGCCCGAATCGCTGGCGAGACCGATGGGCGAGCCGGCGGCGGCGGCGATCAGCGCTGCTTCGCCGCTGCTGCTGGCTCCGGGCGAGCGGCTCGTGTCGTAGGGGTTATACGTCACACCGTAGACGGGGTTCGTCTCCGAAACGTTGGTCTTGCCCAGCAAGATCACGCCGGCGTCGCGCATCCGTCGTACGACCGTCGCGTCACGACGTGGCACGAAGCCGGCTCGTTCTTCGAACCCGGCTGCGCAGACGACGCCGGCGGTTTCGATCCAGTCCTTGACGCTGAAGGGGACGCCGTGTAGCGGTCCGCCCGCGGTTCCGGCGGCCGTGGCGCCGTCGGCGGCGGTGGCTTGGGCGAGCGCTGCTTCCGCTGTCGGCTGAACGAGCGCATTGAGAGTTGGATTGATCGACTCGATGCGTGCGAGGTGAGCCTCGACCAACTCGCGCGACGAGATTTCACGGTCCCGCACGAGGCTGGCTTGCTTCCAGGCGGGTGCGGCCAGGATCGTCTCCGTCGGCGGACGGTATCACCGCCCGCGAGGCGGACTCACGGATCCGTATACTGCGCCGACTTCCAATACCAGGGGGCAACTATGCGTGAAGTCGACGGCAAAGTGGCGGTGGTGACCGGGGCCGCCAACGGGATGGGCCTAGCGTTCGCCCAGCGATTCGCTCGCGAGGGCATGAAGGTCATGCTGGCCGACTACGAGGCGGATGCGCTCGACCTGGCGGTGCAACGCCTGCGGCCGGGCGATTTTGACGTCGAGGGCGTGGTGGCCGACGTGTCGTCGCAGGCCGCGCTCGAGGACCTGGCCGAGCGGACGTTCGAGCTCTACGACGGCTGCCACGTGCTGTGCAACAACGCCGGCGTGGTCGCCGACAGCGATCTCGGAGCGATCGTCCAGGGGGTGGGGAGCCTGCCGACCTGGGAGCAACCGCTGGACGACTGGCACTGGACCTTCAACGTCAATTTCTGGGGCGTGGTGCACGGGATCCGGGCCTTCGTGCCGCGCATGCTTGAACGGGGCGAGGAGGGGCACATCGTCAACACCGCGTCGATCGCGGGCCTCGTCTCCGGCGTCGGGTTGCAGATCTACGGCTCCTCGAAGCATGGGGTGGTTCGCGTGTCGGAGGCGCTCTTCGGGCAGCTGGGGGGAGTCGATGCGCCGATCGGCGTGTCGGTGCTCTGTCCGGGCGGAGTCAAGACGCGGATTGGATTCGCCGAACGCAACCGGCCCGACGATCTCGGATCGGGCCTCAGCGAGGAGGAGCTCGCGGCCCGTGAAGAAGCATTCAACGCGCGTGGCGCCGAGACAGGGATGGAGCCCGATGCCGTCGCGGAGATAGTCTTCCAGGCGATTCAGGACGACCAGTTCTGGATCGTGACGCATCCGGAATACGACGAGGCGATTCGCATACGGGCGGATGAAATCCTGGCGCGCCGCAACCCGTCGCCGCGGGCGTTCTAGCAATAGGAGATCGGAGCGCGGCATGCCTCACCCACTCCGCTTCGGCGTCGTCTACGACTTCCGCAATCCGCCCGACAGCGGGCGCTCCTTCCCCGATCTCTACGCGCGCACGCTGGAACAAATTCGCTTCGTCGACCAACTCGGCTTCGACAGCGTCTGGATCACGGAGCACCATTTCGTGGAGGACGGCTACCTGCCCTCGTTCATCGCCGTGGCCGGTGCGGTCGCCGCGGTCACGGAGCGCGTCCAGATCTCGTCCGACGTTCTGCTGATGCCGTTCCAACACCCGCTGCGCCTGGCCGAGGACCTGGCTGTGCTCGACAACCTCAGCAACGGCCGCATGATGGTCGGCGTGGGCATGGGCTACGCGCCTCACGAGTTCAAGGCCTTCGGCATCGATCGTCGGCAGCGCGTCTCCCTGACTGAGGAGGGACTCGACGTGCTCAAGCTGGCCTGGACCGAGGATCGCTTTAGCTACCAGGGCAAGCGGTATCAGTTCGACGATGTGCAGGTGCGGCCGCGTCCCGTCCAGACTGGCGGTCCGCCGATCTGGATCGCGGCGATGAGCGAGCCGGGCGCCCGCCGCGCGGCTCGCTTCGGCGCACACCTGCTGCCACAGGGCGACAGGGCGGCGGTGCTCGACCCTTGGCTCGACGCGCTCAAGGACGAAGACAAAGACCCTGGCGAGTTCCGCGTCGGCATCATTCGCTCCTGTCTCGTCAGCGACGATCCGGACGCGCTGTTCGCCCGGATCCGCGACTCGGCCCGCTACGTCGGTGACATTTATGCCGACTGGATCGCCCAGGATGAGGTCATGAGCCAGCAGCTTGCGGCCGGCCGCGAGGCGGGTCGCACGATTCCGCAGAGCTGGATCGTGGGCGGGGTGGAAGACTGCGTCGCGCAGCTGACCGCCTTCGTCGAGGAGTTCGGCATCACCGACGTGTTGCTCTGGGGGGTGCCGCCTGGCCTCGCGCCGGAGGAAATGAGCGATAACCTCGAGCGCTTCGCGCGCCAGGTGATGCCACGGTTGCGCGGGGCTTAGCCGCTGCGGGCAGTCTCCGTGGCAGGCGCTGCGCGACCTTCGGGGATCTGGATAATAATTATTCTGTAGTCGGTCATACCACCTGAGGCAACGGATCATATAGAGCTCCCGCCTGCTAGGTCCGCGGCACGATTCGAAAGGAGGCCTTGATGGCCAACCCAGTTGTGCACTTTGAAATACTTGCGGAAGACGGTGTCGGCCTGCAGAAGTTCTATGTCGATACCTTCGGCTGGAGCATCGACGCCGACAACGCCATGAACTACGGCATGATCGACAACGCGGGCGAGGGGATCGGGGGCGGGATCGGACCGGGGGAGGCCTCGGGTGTCACCATCTACATCGAGGTGGCCGACTTGGCCGCCGCGCTGGAGCAGGTGACCGCGGTGGGCGGCAAGGTCGTCGCGCCGCCGATGGCCGTGCCTGACGGTCCGGAAATCTCCACGTTCAGTGACCCGGCCGGCAACGTTGTTGGGATGGTCAAGGCGATGGGCGGCTGATCTCCGTCGTCGCGGTGGACCGCTCGGTCTCTTGCGTTTGGCTTGCCAGCACGGTCCATGCCGCGCAGACTGCGACCTCCTGAGGAGATCGTGATGCGCATTGGTGTCTACTTGCCCCAGATCGGCGCGGCCGCCACGGCGGAGCAGGTCACGTTGGTCGCCCGCAGCGTGGAAGAGACGGGTTTCGACTCGCTCTGGGCGCTCGACCACGTTGTCCTACGGGAGGACTACGGCACGCCGTACCCGTACTCGGAGGATGGCAGGCTGGCCATCCCGACCACGGCCAACTTCGTTGAGCCGCTGACGATCCTGACTTATGCCGCCGCCGTCACGGAGCGCGTCGAGTTGGGGACCGCGGTGCTGGTCTTGCCGATGCGCGCGCCCGTCCTGCACGCCAAGGTGATCGCCTCGCTCGATCACCTCGCCGGGGGACGCGTGATCCTGGGGGCCGGCGTCGGCTGGTGGAAAGAGGAGTTTGAGGCCCTCTCGATGCCCTTCGATCGGCGCGGCAAGCGGATGGACGAGTATCTCGCCGTCCTGCGCGATCTCTGGACGAACGATTTCGGCACGTTCGCCGGGGAGTTCTACGACACGACGGGCTGGGCCTGTAACCCCAAGCCCCCGCGCCATGTCCCGATCTGGTTAGGCGGCAACAACCCGGCTCAACTGCGGCGTGTCGGCCGGTTCGCCGACGGCTGGCTGCCCAACCCCAACATGCTGGACACACTTGAGAGCGACTTCGATCGCGCGCGGCAAGCGGCGTCGGATGTGGGACGCGATCCCAGCAAGCTGCAGCTGGCGATGAACCGTGTGGCGCTACTGCGCGAAGGTGGCTTGAGCGAGGCGGCTGACACCCTGGCCGGCCTGCGGGCGCGCGGCGTCGACCACGCCGTTGTGAATCTGCATCCCGCGGAGGAGCCACGGGCGCTGCTGGAGTCGTTCGCAACCGATTACCTGTCTGCGTTGCAGGATTAGTCGGCCTACACGCCGAGGCGGTCGGTCAGGCCGAGTTCGGACGTTGTCGCGCGGAACCACTCGATCACCTCGGGGTGATAGGGGATGCCGCGCTCACGACGCTCGATCTCTTCCTCGTGCTCTTCCAGGCCCGCGTAGAAAACGCGGTCGTGGCCAGGCGCCGTCGGCGTTTCTTGCAGGGCGCGCAGATACGCATCCATGTCGGACTTGAACTCGTCGAGCTCGGTGAAAGCGCTGACATCGTAGACGGTGAAGTGATGGCCGACGCCGTTCTTGCGCTGCACGGCGGCCCCCGCGCCGGACATGACGCCGCTCAGGATGTCGATCATCGCAGCCAGGCTGTAGCCCTTGTGCGAGCCGATCTCCCGCGTTCCGCCCAAGGGCAAGATGAGGAAGTCGTCGGGCGGCAGTTGCTCTTCCATGATCGGGGTGCCGTCCGCTTCCGCGATCCAGCCCGGCAGCACCTTCTCACCCAACCGCTGCGCCAGTCGAATCTTGTTACCGGCGACGGAGCTCATGGAGGCGTCGAAGATGAACGGCGGCTCCTTGTCCGCCGGGACGGCGACGGCGAGCGGGTTCAGCCCCACGCGGGCTTCGGCGCCGAAGGTCGGCGCCACCAGCAGCCCGCCGACCGTCATTGAGATCCCAATCATGTCGTGCGCCAAGGCGAGCTGGGCGTGATAGGCGGCGGCGCCGAAGTGACGTCCGTTGTTGGCGACGACCGTGCCGACGCCGCACTGGCGCGCCTTTTCGATCGCGATCTCCATTGCCTGCGGTCCGATCGTCAGGCCGAGGCCGCCGTCGCTGTCGACTGTCGCGATCGCGGGCGCGTCGCGTAGCACCTTCATCTCTGGCTTGGGGTTGATCGACCCGTCCTGCAGCCCGCTGACGTAGAAGCGCATCATGTTGCTGACGCCGTGCGAGTCGATCCCACGGTCGTCCGCGTAGAGCAGGCAGTCGACGGCGCGTTGGGCGTCATCGGGCGGCATGCCCAAGGCCTGGAAGATGTTGTCGACGGTCTGGCGCATGGCGGCGGATTCCACGCGCACGGCGATGTCATCGGAGAGGCGGAACTGCTTCAGCATGGCTGGCTCCCTTGGTTCAAGGGCCGGTTTGCCGCGGGTGGCGTTTGGCCCCGAGGGGAAATATACAGCGCGATTCGGCTGCGCTCTGTCCGCTGTCCGACCCAGTACCATCGCCGCTGACGAAGGAGTCCGTGATGAACACCCCGGTCTACGTCCTTGGCGGCTACCAGACGGATTTCGCGCGCAACTGGACCAAGGAGGGCAAGGACTTCGCCGATGCCTTCGGCGAAACGGTGAGCGGCACACTCGACGCCACATCGCTCGATGCGACCGACATCGATGTGGCGCACGTTGGCAACTTCGCCGCCGAGCTCTACTGCAATCAGGGCCACCTGGGCGGCTTCTTCGCGGAGCTGGACCCGGCCTTCGCTGGGATACCGGCGTCGAGGCACGAGGCTGCCTGCGCCTCCGGCAGCGTCTCGCTGTTGATGGCCTCGGCCGAGATCGAGGCGGGACGGTACGACGCGGCGCTGATTCTCGGCGTCGAGCAGATGAAGACTGTCGATCCCGCGACCGGTGGCGACTACCTGGGCACAGCCGCCTGGTATGATCGCGAGGCGAAGGAGATCGAGTTCCCGTTCCCCAAGCTCTTCGCCGGGCTGGGCGATGTCTATGAGGAGCGCTTCGGTCTCAAACAGGAACACCTGACCCGGATCGCCGAACTGAACTACACCAACGCCCGACGTAACCCCCGCGCGCAGACGCGCGCCTGGTTCGACGACGACATCGCGACGCAGATCTGCGAAGGCAAGTACGATCGTGACGTGGCGGGTCGCCTGCGCGTGCGCGATTGCTCGCAGATCACCGACGGCGCCGTTGGCCTGGTGCTCGCCTCGGCGGACTTCGCCCAACGCTACGCCGAGCAGCGAGGTCTCAAGCTCGACGGCCTCCCGCAGATCCTCGGCTGGGGCCACACGACCGCGGCGATCCGCTTCGAGACCAAGATCGAGCGCTCGGCCGGCGACGACTACGTCTTGCCGCACACCCGTCGCGCGATCACTGATGCGCTGGGCCGGGCGGAGCTAGAGGACATTTGGGCCGTCGACGGCGTCGAGACGCACGACTGCTTCACAACCTCGCAGTACATGGCTATCGACCACTTCGGTCTGACGCCGCCGGGGCAGTCCTGGCAGGCGATCGAGGAAGGCGTGATCGAGTTCGACGGGCAGCTGCCCTTCAACGCCAGCGGCGGTCTGATCGGCGGGGGCCACCCGGTCGGCGCGACCGGCGTGCGTCAGGTGCTCGATGCCTACCGGCAGGTCAGCGGTACGGCGGGCGACTACCAGATCGAAGGCGCCAGCAAGATCGCCACGCTGAACATCGGCGGATCGGCGACGACCAACGTCGCCACGGTGATCGGGCGAGCCGGCTCGTAGCGCCCTCCGGTACCGATTAGAGATGGGCCTCGAACAGGCGGCGCCCAACGGCGGAGTCGAGTGGATGGCGTCGCAGCTCCCAGAAGGTCTCGCTGACCTCGGGGATGTGACTGCGGATCTCCTCGTCGATGCGCAGGATCAGGTCTTCGATCTGGTCGGTCGTCAGATCGGGAACCACCTGTAGGTCGCCGGTCACGAGGACGCTGCGAGTACCCAGTTGCATCGTCAGCAGCCGGATGATGTTCTCGACCTCGTCGAACTCCAGCACGAGTTCACGCAGGGCCTCACGCACTTCCGGATGGGCGGCGGCGCCCAGCAGGAAGCGTCGGGTTTGCATGCCCAGCATCAGCGCGACTCCAGCCAGCAGCACACCAATCGACAAGGACGCGACGCCGTCCCAGACCACGTTGCGCGTCGATTCGGCGAGAGCCAAGCCGCCGGCGGCCAGCAAGAGCCCCGTTGTCGCCGCGGAGTCTTCCCAGAACACGGTCTTCGTCGTCATGTCGGGCGATTCGCGAACGAACTGCCAGAACGTCCAGCCACGCCGGCGCGCTCCCCGACGCAATGCGCGCACAGCCACCATCAGCGTGATTGCCTCGAAGACGAACGCGAGCCCCAGCACAACGAAGGCCACCGCCAGTTCGGTCGTGGAACGCTCGTGAAACTCGCTTTCAACCAGGGTGCGGGTGCCTTCGAAGATGGAGAAAGTGGCGCCGGCGACGAAGATGAAGACTGCGGCCAGGAAGCTCCAGAAGAACGCCTCTTTGCCATAGCCGTGGGGATGTTCGTCGTCGGCGTGGGTGTCGGAGAGGTTGAGGCCGACGAGCAGGAAGACCTGGTTGACGGCGTCGGCGAGGGAGTGGACCGCCTCGGCCAGCATGGCGCCTGAACCGGTCAGCAAGCCCGCCGCGAGCTTGCCGACGGCGATCGCGCTGTTCGCGCCGAGCGCGACCAGTACCGGTCCGCGCCCTTCCGCAGCTGCCATGATGTTCCTTCTTCGTGTCCTGGGAGGACGCTGTTGTTCGAGACGAGAGTTCGGGCAGCGCTGAGCCCGTTGTTCCGACGATCGGCGGTCGTCAGTCGCCGGATCTTGCCTGGCCCTTCATCACGCCGACGAGCAAGGAGCCCCGGGGCCAGGCCGTTGCGGTGCCCGCTGGGGCCACGTCCGCAGGCTGTGTGTGAGCACGTGCCCAGAGCGTTCCGATGATGAGGGTGAGAACGGCCATGACCGCGGCCGCTCCACCGAACGTCCAGCGCACGTCCCAGCGGTCGACAGCGAAGCCGAGCAAGGGCAGCGTGAAGACCACCAATAGGGCGAACGCCATGTGATTGAGCGAGAGGATCGTGGCGCGCTGATCGGATGGCACGCGACGGTTGATGTAGCCCTCCGCAAGGGGTAGGGCCGCAGCGCGCACAAGCCCCGCGAACATGAGGAAGCCGATCGCCCCCAGGCTGTCGACCAGGGTCAAGCCGACGTAGGCGCCGAGCACGGCAAGCGGTAAGAGGCCGAGCGCGGCCCGCTCGCCCACCTTGCCGACCCACCAGAAGGCAAAGACCGCGCCGACGATCCCCATCACGCGGACCGGGACTTGGAGTGCGGAGAAAGTGAATCCGACCTCAACGTCGTGGCGCAGCAGGAACGGCTGCAAGAGGTATTCCGAGGTCATCGTGCCGGCCAGCAAGACTGCGACGAAGGCGATCACGCCTCGTACGGCGGGCAGCCGCCAGACGGTTCGAGTCGCCGTGCTGAACGTATCGCGGTACGACACCCGTGTGACCACTCCGCTGGTCGGAGGTTCGCGGAGTTGGAAAGCAGCGAGGCAGGCCAGGGTCGACGCGATGACGCCCAGCAAGATCGGCAACCGCAAGCCGAATTCGCCCGCGATTGCGCCGCCGGCCAGCGTGGCAACGACAATGGAGGCGGAGCGAACCGCGAAGGTGCGGCCCGCCCATTTTTCGAATTCCCGCTCGCGCCCCAAGGCTTTGAGCGAGTCGTGCAGCAGCGCGCTATCCGCGCCCATGACCATGATCATGGCGAAGGCCCAGACCACCCAGGACACGATCACCATCTCGAGTGAGTTCGCTGCGCCCAGAATTAGCATCGAGAGCCCGAAGACAAGGGATCCCGCTCGCAACGACCAGGCGCGGCCCCAGCGGTCCGCGATCGCCCCGGCTGGAACCTGCCCGAAGGCGACGATCAGCCAGAATGGCACGGCGATCGTCGTGATGGCGGTGAAACTCAGGCCGATATCTTCGATCAAGAAGGTGACCCAGATCGCCATCCACATCTGGAGGTCGTAAAGGGCATAGAAGAGGAGATAGACGCGCAGGTTGCGTCTGTACGGGGCGCGCTCTGCCTCGGTCAACACTGGGTGGGGTGCTGTCGTCACCTGAGCACTCTACGGCTCGGCCGGTTCCTTGTCTTGGCGCGCGCAGTCGCCTAAGCGATTCCGACGGCGGCCGTTGCGATGCCGAGCGCCGCCGCGATCGCGAGCAACGCTAATGATGTCCGGCCGAAGGTTTGGTCGCCCAACTGCGAACGAAGGGACCGGCCCAGGAGCATCCCTCCGATCAAGCCCGGCACCGCTGCCGCCGACAGCGTCAAAGCATCCGTCGATAGAACACCGCCGACCGCCGCGATGGCCACACCCGGGACGGCGAGGAAGCCGTTGAAGCCGAACATGGTGCCGCGTACCGCTTCGGCTGTTCCTCCGCGCCAATGCGCGTACAGCAACACCGGCGGTCCCGGCATGCTGACCGCCCCGCGCATCACCCCCGAGAGCAGCCCTGCCCCGACCAGCATGAGCCGGCGATCGGGGCGACGTGGCTGCCCGACGTTGCTGTGGACCAGCCCAGCCAGTGCCGAGGCGAGCACGGCGAATCCAACACAGAGCCGGAGCAGATCGTCGTCCGCCTCCGTCAGCAGCCAGACGCCGAACGGGATCCCGGCGATCCCTGCGACCGCGATGAGGGAGGTTTCGTGCAGGGCAGGTCGCGGCTGGTGTTCGACGTAAAGGAGCAAGCTCAGCGCTGAGCCCGTCACGATCGACGCGGCGATGGCCGTCTCCGGGTCGCTGATCAGCGCGGCGACGGGGGTCAATAGGATCCCGTAGCCGAAGCCGAACCACGTCTGCACGCTCGCGGCGGCCAGCGCCAGAATCCCGAAGGCCACATATTCCATCTCAGGAGTCTGCAGCTTTTTCGCCCACGACGGAATCACCGCGCATGCTCGCGCGGCAACTCCGTGCGCCTGCGAGAGGCCCTGGCGACGGTGTTGACTCGGGTGAGAGAGGCGGCGCTACTCGACCTTGCGCACCGGGCTTTTGAAGATCGAGGTCGGCGAGGCGGTCTTGTCGTCGCCGGTGGCGGGCGTCTTGTCCGGCTCGCGCGTCTGCATGTGGATCGTGCCGCCACAGTACGCGCCCTCTTGCACGACGAGTCGGTCCGTCGTCAGCGTGCCTTGCACGCGCCCGCTGGGCAGCACCTCAAGCAGACCGTGACAGGTGCTCTCGCCGTCCAAGATGCCGGCCACCGTGATGTCGGCGGCTGTGACCTGAGCCTTGACTGTCGCGGACTCAGCGACAGCCAGACGACCCTCACACTCGATCTCGCCTTCGGCGGTTCCCTCAACCAGGAGATCGCGCGTCGACGCGTATTTGCCGCTGAAGCTGGAGTGCTGATCGACGAAGCTCTGGTCCTCACCGGTGCCGAAGGGCCGGTGCGTGAGGCGAGAACGCTCCTGGATGGTCCCTCGAGTCTCGGCGGCCGGATCCGCTGAGAGCCCGTCCGGGGCGAAGTCGGAATCAGTCGATGAGTCGGCTGGATGAGACACGGTGCACCTCGGGATCGTCCCCCAAGGGCTCAACGCTGAAGGGGGCGTTCAGGTTCCCATGCGCGCTTACGTTGCTCAGTCCAGAAACTCTTCGAAGTGGACGGCCAACCAAGAGGCCGCCCCGTGTTGGTCGCCCGCACTCAGTCGCTCCTGGGCGAATGAGCCCACGCGCACGGTCCGACGCAGCCACATGCGCGCCTCGGCGCTGGCCACGGCGGTGGGCGGATTCTCGCTGATCACCGCCTCAGCCTGATCGCGCGCACCCTGGCACCAGAGCAGGACCGTCTCGATGGCGTCGAGATCGGTCGCCGCGCTGGTGATCTCCGGCGGCGGGTAATTGATCATCGTGCAGATCCGTCCGATCCCCGCGCGTTCGCCTATTAGACGCCCAACCCCTGCCCAACGTGACTCGTACCCGGCGAGGTGCTCTCTGGGGCGAAGGCACAGGTGCGTAAGCACGTGCGATTGAGTCCCGAGGCTGTACTCGGTCGACGGGCCGGGCCCGAGAGTCGCTCGCCTCGGTCTCGCCAGAGGCGACAGTTGAGGGCTAAGAGATTGTGCCGAGCGGTCGTTAATCCAGATGAGGGACTGCCTCGGGAGGATCGAATGCGGATACGCTTCGGCACGGTCAGCGAGAGAACGCTCCAGCACAGCCTGCGTTCCGGGGTGTTCGCGGTGGCGCGCGACTGGTTCAACACGTGGCAAGACGAGGACTACATCGCGCTTGTTGTGGCGAATGAGGTCGCGGCGATCGGCTATGCCTCCGGCGATTCGAGTGCCACTACGGCCGCCCTGCGCAGCGCCGGCCTTGGCCCGCACTCGATGTCGGTCATCTGGACCGACTTCTTCGCAGCGGGCCAACGTCCGCCGGCGGCGGGCGCGCTGTGGGAGATACTCGAGGCGGAGTGGAAGGACACTGCGGAGTGGGCCTTCACCAACCTTGGTTTGCTTGAGGGGACTCAGGCGGAGGCCGCTCGCGCTGTGATCGAGGAGTACGCAACGGTAGAGACGGCTGAGGTCGCACCCCGCGCCGTCGAAGAAAGTGAGCCCGAGGTGACCGAAGAACAACCCCGTCCGACATTACTGCAGAACGCGAATCGAGCCCAGCCGGCTGCGACGTCGGCTCCCGTCTCGGTTCCCAAGCGAGGTGTGATCGAGGCTCCGGCTCCGGAGCAACCCGGTGACGTGGCCGAGCCCAGCCAGCCGGAGTCG
Organism: Dehalococcoidia bacterium; assembly: GCA_963577225.1. Classification (GTDB taxonomy): domain Bacteria; phylum Chloroflexota; class Dehalococcoidia; order Bin125; family Bin125; genus JAPUIR01. The sequence continues at coordinate 19,602 of CAUYZA010000006.1, forward strand.
GTGCCCAATTCCGACGATCTGGCTGAGATCGTGATCGCGTTGGGACGCACGACCGGCTGCGATGTGTGGGCGCGTCGGGACGGCACGCGACCGCCCGTCGCGACGCCCGTCGCGGAGTTCGCTGACCTGCTCTGGATGCATGACTCAGAGCCCGTCGCGAGCTTCACGCTGCTTGATTCCGACCCGCTGACGATCGGCTTGCTGGACCTCGCCGATCGGGTGCTGGCCGGGACCGACACGCCAGACGGCGCGATCTCGCGGTACTACGTGACCTATCCCAGCCGCAGCGCGACGGCTCTGGCCGAGGCGTTGCGGCGCCCGGTCTTTGCGTCTCTCGGGCTAGCCGAGTTGGCGACCTTCATCGAGGCCGATGAGTTGCGCGCGCTGCTCGCCCGCATTCATGGTCTGGAGGGACACGTTGCTCCGTCCGTGCTGGAGACGGTGGAGCAGCGGCGGGCCGCCTGACGCGGAGCGGGCCCGGAGCGACCCGGCTGATCCGCGGTCAGAAGCCGAGACCGTCCTTGCCCTGCATCGTGCGCGCCAGGTTGACCTGGCCCAAGTGGTTGTTGCCGTGGTTGATGATTACCTGGGCGATGACCATGTAGCGCGGCATCTCGCCCTGCGGCTTGATCGTGATCCTGGACAGCAAGTACTCGTCCGACATCGCCTCGATCTTGGGCCGGATTGCCGCCGCGACGTCGCGACAGTAGGCCGCGAGGGCGTCCCCCGCTGGGAACCGCAGGCCATGTGCCTCGTCGGGGTCCATGCCGGTGCCCTGATCGGCCTTGGGCAGACCCCAGGCGTCGTTCAGACCCTGCTGCAGCCAGACCGGCTGTTCACGCTCGAACGCGAAATAAATCAGGTTGTCGGCCGTGCGGGCGATGTGCCAGACCTCGAAGCCGGCGGAGTTGGTGCCCGGATGGACCTGGAAGTGCACCTCGTCCTCGCTGAAGTCCTCGATTGAGCGGGCAGCGCCGTCCAACAGGCTGCAGCTGAACTGCGCCAACAACGCGGCGACTTCGATCCGGTCGGCCATGGCTGGTACTCCTTGAGATTCGTCGAGAGACTCGACGTCCGTCGCGACAGGCTAGCCGACCAGCTCCTCGAGGATCTCCCGCCGCCGAGTGCGATTGCTCGTCGTGATCTGAATGCTGTGCAGGTCGACGCCGGCCGCCTCTTGCACGGCCAGCGCTGCGAGAGAGGCGTCCATGCCGCCCACGCTGCCGAAGCGGTGCGCCAGATCCGTTGCGCTCGCCGCGGCCGGCTCCGGGCCGCCGTCGTCCCAGGCCTTGCGGATCGCCTCCGCTTCGTCGGCGAGGCCTTGGCGTACGAACTGGCGGTAATAGAAGGGCCCATTGCGCGCGACGAAGAACGCCAGCCCGGATCTCTGGGCCAGGAGCGCTCGCTCCACCTCGTCCTCGTTTTCCGCGACGACGATAGCCCCCGGCGCACGGACAGCGAACGCCGAAGCATCACGGCCGGCCTCTGTAATCCAACCGCGGACCTCGCCGATCTCCCCGCGAAGTCGTTCGTTGGGAATCCAGGCAGGCAGCCAGCCGTCGGCGATCTCGGCGGTCAACCGAACGCTGCGCGGGTGCGAAGTGGCCAGATAGATCGGCGGCGAAGGTTGGACTGGCTCGGCTCCCATCGGCAGCGCTCGCCGGATCGAATGTGCGGGCCCGTCGTAGTCGAAACGTTCTCGGCGCCAATAAAGGCGCAGGAGTTCGGCCGCCTCACGTAGTCGCGCCAGCGGCGCATCGAACGGCAGTCCGTGAAAGCGCTCGATCACCCCGGGCGTGCTCGCGCCAAGGCCGATCAGGACGCGGCCGCCGGAGAGCTGATCGATCGTCGCGAATTGTTGCGCCAGCGTGCCTGGCGTGCGCGAAAAGACGTTGACGATCGAGGTGCCCAGGGCCACGCGATTCGTCTCGCGCGCGAGCAGGGCCAGCCCTGAGAACGCGTCGTGACCGAAGCCCTCGTTGATCCAGATCGAATCGACCCCTGTCGCGTCTGCGTCCTGCGCCCACTCCAGCAGCGAGTCCAAGGCGTCGGGGTTCCAGGCCAGGCTGAGGCTGATTTTGCGCACCTCCGTACCTCCGGTTGGCCCAAGATAGTGGCGGCGTCGCCTGGACGGGGTCTCGCCGCCGCAGACCGGCGCGGACGACAACCGAGTGCGGGCGGATAGGCAGCAGGTCGATAGACTGAGCTGGGCCCTTAGCTCAGTCCGGTAGAGCAGCGGACTTTTAATCCGTCGGTCCGGGGTTCGAATCCCCGAGGGCCCACCATCAAAACCTCAAGGGATATCCCCAGCTATCGGACGGTATTCACGCCAGAAATCGGGCCGTAAACCTGTGCGCGGACTAAACTCTCATCGGGCGAGTTTGCCAGATTGCTGGCGCTACCGGCGATCTGAATCCCTGGCTGGGCGAGGGGACCGGGACCGCCCACCGTCAAGGCGTCATTCCAGCGGCCAATCCGTGTCCCAACCGATACCCGTCGACGCCCGGATGCGCTCCCCATGCGATTCTACCTTCTGAATCAGATCCCACTCGTCGGCAAACGTCGCAACGCCACCCTCCACTACCACGCGTCCATCAACCAGCACTGTGTGCACGCTGTCCGCGCTGGCGCTGTAGACGAGATTGCGTACCGGGTTCGTCAGTGCCCGCCACTCTGCGCGTCGTGTATCGAAGAGGACCAGATCCGCGCGCTTGCCAATCTCGATCGAGCCGACCAGGGCGTCGATCCCGAGTGCCCGTGCGCCCCGAATCGTGGCCAGTTCGAGCGCCGTCTCCGCCGTGATCTGAGCAGGGTCCCGGCGTGCGTCCTTGTAGACCACAGCGGCCGCATTCATCGCGCGCACCATGTCCAGATAGTTCGAGCTGTTGACCGAGTCGGTGCCAAGTGCCACGTCGACCCCAGCCTCAAGAAGCTCCGGCAGACGTCCACCGTCGCGGATGCTGCCACCACCCTTGAGCACGGTCGAGGGGCACATCACCACGTGCGCCCCGCTTGCGCTGATGTGCGAGATCTCAGCATCGGCCAGATTCATGCCGTGCGAAAGGACGAGCCGCGGACTAAGGACACCGAGGGCGCGCAGCTGGCCGGTCGGTAGATCATCGACAGAGGCCGGGGCACCGCCAGCGCGCAAGCCGCCAAAGTGATGCAACGTGATCATCGTTCCCAGCTGCTCAGCGATCGCGTCACACTCCCGCAGCAGAGAGGGACTGCAGACCGCCTGCGAGAAAGGCATTGCCCAGGCCCTCACGCGTCCGTCCAGCAGCCCATCGCTCCGCTCGATCGAATCGCGTACGTGCTGAACAGCCGTCTGGGTATCGTAGACAGGGAGGTTCATAGCGTTTTCGAGATCCGTCACATGCTCGCCCGTCATTACCCGGCACCCAGCTGCCTCGTAAGCAGGCAAGACCGTCTCCAGATACTGCGTGCTGCCCGGGTCGACGAAACAAGTTGTTCCGCCTTTGAGCAACTCGACGAGACCCAACAGCGTGGTGTCGTGTTCCTCCTCCGCCGTCATCGCCGCCTGCATTTGAAAGACGTACGCGAGCCGGTTTTTCACGTCGTCGGGAAAAATGCCCCGCACCGCGTGCGCATAACTGACGTGCATGTGACCGTTTAGGAAGCCGGGCGTGACGACCATCTCCCGCGCGTCGATCGTACGATCGACAGGCTGATCGGCGAGTTCCGCCGCCTTACCTACGGCGCGGATCGTGTTGCCCTCGATCAAGATCGAGCCGTCGGCGATCATCCGTCGCTGAGGATCGACTGTGATAACGAATCGGGCATGCTCAATACGGGTGATGGTCTCTGGCATCGGTCCCCCTTGGGCCCGCTTCGGTCCAGTCTTGAATCGGGCGACTAGCAGGATAAGCCCGGCAGAACCCCACCCCTAATAACAACGTCGGATTGACAGTTCCACGGGAACACGGGAAAGAGCGGAACCGCCGATCAACGTTCGGCGTCTTGCACTCCATGGGGCGGTGGAGGATTCCACCCATGCAACTCGCGAAACGACGGCGCTGGACATTGGCACGCATTCTGGCGGGCATCCTCGGCGGGGCAGTAGTTGGTGGCCCAATCGGTATGTCGACCGGCGCCGCACCCCGTACGACCGCCATCAGCCACGGGCCCGTACGCTGCGGGCGGTCGGGGGGGATCCCGTTCCCAATCGGGCCCGATGGTGTGCCGGGGGCTTAGACCCCCCACGCGCGCTCCTTGCCCGAACGGTCCATGCCGGGACGGGTTTGAGCGCTGACCGTCCCCCCGTGTCCCGTCCCAGCCGCACCCCCTCAAAGGGGGGAAATGCCCTCGCGCCACAAACATGCAGTGGCTGCTTGTCGACCGCGGTTGCGCACGCTGGAGAAGAGGGAGGTCGGGCCAGGCGACCCCGCCACTTCAGGATGGACCGCTGAGTCTCCGGAGCACACCGTTCGGTAGTCTCTCCCCCATGCACAGAGGGAGACCCTCGGTACGGCCCGTGCTATCGACGATCGATGCCCATGGGTCCGGCCCAGCCGCCGGCTGGGCATCCTGCTGCTGTTGATCCTGGGGCTCGCGGCGGGTGCGCCCACGCAGGCGGAGTCCACGACGCGCACCGTCTCGCTGAGCGCCAGCTGGAGTGCGGTCGTCTACACGGGTCCCGATGTGGCGGCCGCCACGGTGGCGGCCGATCTGGGCGCGGATGTGCTGACCGTGTGGGATGCGGTGGCCCAGGAGTACGACACCTTCTATCCCGCCCTGCCCGCGGCCTTGAACAGTCTGCAAACCATTGCCAGCGGGACCGTCGTCCTGCTCCAGCTGCCGGCCGCGGGGAGCTGGACGATGGACGTCCTGCCCGTCAGTCCGGTCATGACCGTCCAGGCCGGCTGGAATCTCCTCCCTTGGGCTCCCGCCACGGCCCTGTCCGCCGCGGATGCCGTCGCGCCGCTCGGGAGCCGCCTTTAGGGCCTCTACCGCCTCACGGCGGCGGGCACGTTTGACAGTTATCTGCCGGCCTTACCCGCGCAGTTTGTGACGCTCACCCAGGTCGACCCCCTCGACGCCCTCTGGGTGTCGGTTGGGGCCGGGCCGCCGATCCCCTGGGCGCAGGTCGCCCGGGGGGGGCACCACGGAGCCGGACACGGCCACGAGCACGGCGAGTGAGGCCGCGCAAGCGGTGGTGTACATCGAGTCGGAGGGGGTAGGCGGCGTCTCTTGTGGCAGTGGCGTCGTCGTCAGCCCGACGCAGGTCTTGACCGCCACACACGTGGTCGACGATGCCACCACCATCACCTTGCGCTTTGACGACGGGTCAATCAAATCCGGACACGTGACCGGGATCAACACCCCGATCGATCTGGCCGTCGTCACCGTCGCGGGGGGCGTGCCAACCACCCTCACCCCTTTGCCCTGGGCACAAACCGATCGGGTGAGCGTGGGATCGGATCTCTGGATCTGGGGCTTTCCGCAGTGCTGGGACCTGAACAACCTCTTTGTCGAGGTGAATCCCACGCTGTCGCAAGGCATCGTTTCCGCCTTGCAAACCGACGCCGGTGGCTCGGTCCTCCTCCAAACGGATGCCGCGCTCAATCCGGGCAACTGTGGTGGGCCGTGGCTTACTCCGGATGGGGTCGTCGTCGGGCTCACGTCCTGGGGCTTGACCGACAGCGAAGGCTTGGGGTTCGCGTACAGCCTGGTGGACCACCAGACCGTGATGGATGCGCTCCTCGCCAGTGACACACCAGTGGTCACCGCCGACCCCGTCGCCGTCACCGTCT
>CAUYZA010000007.1:0-24900 GCA_963577225.1 Dehalococcoidia bacterium
CGTCGCGAGCCTGCCGGAAGTGATCGAGGATCCGCAGGTGGAGGCGATGGATCTGTTCGCGGAGATCGAGCATCCGCAGGCCGGTCCCTTCCGCACGCTCAAGGCCCCGTTCACGATCCGCGACGCCGACTTGGATCCGAAGGGCCCCGCGCCCAGCGTGGGTGAACACACCCAGGAGGTCCTGGCCTCGCACGGCCTGAGCGCGGAGGAGATCGCGGATCTGGCGTCGCAGGGGATCTTCGGTTAAGACGGGCTCTCCTGGCTGCGCTCTGACCGACCGGCGGGCCCAGTATCATCGTGCCGAGGAGCGATCCGTGGATCTTGCGCTGAGCGAAGAGCAGGAGTTGGCCGTCGCAACGCTGCGCCGCTTCGTGCGCAAAGAGATCTGGCTGTGGGAGAAGCGGATCGACAGCGACGCCGTCTCGCTGCCCCACGAGGCCTGCGACGCGCTGCTGCCGAAGAGCCAGGCCAGTGGGCTCGACAACTTGATCGCGGCACCCGGCTTCTGCGGGCCCGATCTGGACGAGGCCGCGCCGGACCTGCTGACGCGCGTCCGCGTGGCGGAGGAGATGTCGCAGCACCGGGCCGGGGTGGTGGCCCCGTCCTACGAGCTGTTCGGCGTCGACGCGCCGCCGCAGTTGTTCGCGGCGACTGAAGCGCAGCAAGAGCGGTTCCTTTGGCCGTTGCTGCGCCGGGAAGCGCGCGCGTTCGCGGGCTTGTCGGATCCGACGGGGGCGGGGCAGCCGCTGGACGGGACGCGGATTCGGGCGCGGCGCGTTGGTGGCAGCGCCGGTGCTGGGGAGTGGATGCTGGACGGGACGAAGCTGTTCGTGGTCGGGGCGGAGACGGCGGACTTCGGGTTGGTCTTCGCGAACACGGAGGACGAAGACGGGACGGCGCGGGGTGTTTCGCTGTTCGTGGTCGAGGCGACGCGTGAGGGCTTCCAACGCTGGCGACCCTATCGCACGCTCAGCCCGGGGCGCGACGTGATGGAGCTGAATCTGTCGAACCTGCGCCTGCCAGCGGAGAACCTGATCGGTGGGGTGGGCGGTGGCGCCGTCGTGGGGGAGTCGTTCCTGACGCGGCGGCGGGTATTCCAGGCAGCGCAACTGACGGGGGTGGCCTCGGCGGCACAGGACATGGCGCGCGGACAGGCGCACGCACGTCGAGAGTTCGACGCGCCGATCGCGGCGCAGCAAGGGGTGCAATGGGCGCTGGCCGACAATGAGGTGGAGCTGCGAGCCAGCCGTTGGCTGTATCTGGCGGCGGCGCAGTCGCTCGACGCCGGTAGCGACGGGGCGGACGCGGAGGTCGCGGGGGCCCGTCTGATGGCGGGGTCGACCGCGACGGCTGTCGTCGATCGCACGATTCAGCTGCACGGCAGCGCGGGGGTAAGCGCGGACCTGCCGCTCGAGCGCTGGTACCGCGACCTGCGGCTTAGCCACATCGATGAAGGTGGCGAAGCGGCGCAGCGGTCGACGATCGCCAACCATCTCTTGACCACGTTCAAGAAGTAGTTCCGTACCAGCGCTAGGGGAGAACCATGGCAGGCAACAGCGTGCTGTTCGAAGTGGCCGACCGGGTCGCGACGGTCACGATCAACCGGCCGGAGGCGATGAATGCGATCGATCCCGAAACCCTGAGCGCCCTCTCCGAGACTTGGATCGAGATACGGGACAATCCCGAGATCTGGGTGGCGATCGTGACCGGGGCGGGCGATCGGGCGTTCTGCGCGGGCGCGGACTTGAAGAAGGCGATCCCGCAACGGCCAGGGGCGGAGGGGACGGATCGCTGGCACCAGTTCCAGCCCCGCGCGCAGCCCAACATCGACAACGGGCTCGACGTCTGGAAGCCGATCATCGCGGCGGTCAATGGCTACTGCCTGGGGGCTGGGCTGACGCTGCTCTCGGCCTGCGACATCCGGGTGGCGTCGGAGACGGCCGAATTCGGGCTGCCGGAAGTCCGGCGGGGGATCGTGCCGACGCTGGGCGCCACCCAGCGCTTGCCGCGTCAGCTGCCGTTCGCGCTGGCGATGGAGATGCTGCTGCTGGGCGAGCACATGAGCGCGGCGCAGGCCGAGCGCCACGGACTGGTCAACGCCGTGGTGCCGCAGGCGGAGGTGATGGACATGGCGCGGGAATACGCGGCGCGCTTCCTCAAGGAACCGCCACTGACGGTACGGGCGATCAAGGAAGCGGCGATCCGCGGTCAGTCGATGGCGATCGAAGAGGGGATGCGGCTGGAATCGCTGTTGAGCACGGCGATCCGCGCGACGGATGACTTCAAGGAGGGGCCGAAGGCATTCGCGGAGAAGCGCGAGCCGCGCTACCGGGGCAGCTAGTGCGTAGAGCTCAGACGACGTGGGGGGACTCGCCGAGCAGGGCGCGGGTGTGGCTGACGACGTGCGGCCAGACGAGGAAGGTGTAGGAGCGGTCGCTGAGGTCACTCGGGTCGTCGATCAGGCGATCGAAGAGCTGTTCGCCGGGGGCGAGCAGCGCTTGGGCGATGCGCCACGCGCAGGCTTCGTCGAGTGGGCGCCCGAGGACACGGATGCGGAGCCGTACCCCGCGGCGCCGAAGCTCAACGCGGCGGCCGTCGACTGTCGCCGTGATCCGCGTGGCTGCCGGGGTTGGTCCTCGGGTCTCGGCTGGACTGTCTCGCAGCTCGGGCGTCAGCTGAACCATCGGCTTCACATCCTGCGCACAGGATGCTCCCGTTTCATACAGGGTTGAACTAGGGAGCTCCCTGACAACGGTCGGGGAGAGTCCCAACATCGGCGGCGCGCCGGACCACGTTATCGCCTGTAAAGAGGGCGTCTGCTGGCTTGAGCGTCGGAGGCGGGTGGCGTACAAACAGGTGCGGGGCGGCGGAGCCCGCCCCGCTGGTCGGCGTCGAAGCAGCAGGTCTAGAGCGACGGAGAAGCAACTTGGCAGCCAAGCAGTACAAGATCCCGGCCACGGACAAACCCCGAACGAAATCAAGCCTGTACGCGACCATCGCCGAAAACACCGACCTCTCGCGCAAAGAGGTGGCGGACGTGTTCGACGCGTTGGGGGCCGTAATCAAGAAGGACCTCAGCAAGAGCGGTCCGGGTGCGGTCAACGTCGCGGGACTGGTGAAGCTGCAGGTGCAGCGCAAGCCGGCCACCAAGGCCCGGCCCGGCGTGAACCCGTTTACAGGCGAGGAGACCATCTTCAAGGCCAAGCCGGCGCGCAACGTCGTCAAGGTGCGCCCGCTGAAGACGCTCAAGGACATGGTCTAGCGAGCTCGCCGGGCAGAGTTACCGCAACGGCCCCGGCGCATGCCGGGGCCGTTTAGCGCCTGCACCGAAGCTGGTGGCCGCCCTAGGCGCTAGCGCTGGTGGATTAGCGGCATGCCCGGGACAGGGCTTCGCGCTTTGATGACGTAGTCGGTCACGATGCTGCCCACGTAGAGGTCCCGCATGCCGTCGCCACCCCAAGAGACGTTGGTGGGGGCGCGCATGATCTTGCCCTCGAGGTCTTCGATCATGGTCTCGACATCGCCGCCGGGCGTGATCGCGACGACTTTGTTCGACATCGGCAGCGTGACCCAGAGGTTGCCGTCCTGATCGAATCCGCAGCCGTCGGTCAGGCCCAGCTTGCCCCGCGTTTCGGGGCTGAGCGGTCGTTCGTCCTGGACTTCGGCGGCGGTGATACCGAGCTTGGGTCCGTACTCCTCAGCGGGGCCGAGTGAACCGTCGGCGTTGATCGCGTAGCGGACGACGTTGCAGCCGGTGGTCTGACAGACGTAGACGTGCGCTTCGTCGGCGTCGAGAGCGAGGCCGTTGGCGAACTGGATCTCGTCGGCCAGCAACTCGGCGGACCCATCCAGATTGAGCCGGAAGAGGAAGCCGTCCTTACGGCCGTCGAAGGCGTCGGTGCCGTTGGAGGAGGTGGAATGCGAACAGTAGATGTTGCCGGCGGAGTCGACGATGGGGTAGTTGGACGAAAGCAGCGGGCGGCCATCGACCTCGCTGGCGAGCACTTCGATTTCGCCCGTTTCGACGTCGAGACGCTGAAGCGGGCCCCCGCCGCCCACGGCGGGCGTATCGGCGCTCTCGCCGTCCAGCCCGCCGACGTTGGCGATCAAGATGCGGCCCTGGGCGTCCATGTTGATGCCGTTGGGTGAGCCGCCGGCGGCGCCGACGCGGTTCAGAGTTCCGTCGGGCAAGACTTCGGCGGCGGCGCTGTTCTGGTCGGAGAGCCAGACGCGGCCGTCCTTGGAGACAACGACATCTTCAGGGCGGCGGACGCCGAGGCCAACCTTGCTGAGCTGGTCGAGTGGGATCGCTTGCAACGGCACGGGACACCTCCTGGAGCGCCAAACTAGCACTGCCCGCCGACCACTGGCGGAGCGTGCTGCGGGATCAGCCAAAAGCAGCCGGCGCCGGTAGACTGGGCGGCGATGTTCGACGAATACCCGCGCCCGCCTTACCCCAAGACCCGCGAGCAGGCGGATCTAATCGATTCGATCCGCCCGCTGCTGGCCGGGTTCGAGCAACGCGCGCCACTACACGACCGCGAGGGATCATTTCCGGTCGAGAACTTCACCGAGCTGCGCGAGGCGGGCTACTTCGGGGCCGGCGTGCCGAAGGAGTACGGCGGCGGGGGCCACGGAATGGTCGCCATCGTATTGACGCAAAACATGATCGCACGGGCGGATGCGTCGACGGCGTACGCGGCGGGGATGCACATGATGGCGGTGGGCAGCGAGGCGGCGTCGCGTACGTGGCCGGAGTCGCTGCGGGCGCGGATCTTCAAGGACGCCGTGGAGAATGGCGCCCTGATCAACCAAATCGCGTCGGAACCGGAGATGGGCTCGCCGCAAGGCGGCGGCAAGCCGGCGACGACGATGACGCCAGACGGCGATGCGCGCTGGCGCATCAACGGCCACAAGACATACGCGACGCTGGCGCCCGTGCTGGACTACTTCCTGACCTACGTCTCGGTGGAGGACGGCTCCGACGAGCGAGCGCGGGTCGCGATCCATCGCGACCAGCCTGGGATCCGCGTCGAAGAGACGTGGGACTCGATGGGGCTACGCGCGACGGGATCGCACGACGTCTATTTCGAGAACGTGCCGGTCACGGACGCCGACGTGATGTTCCGACACCCGGCGGGAACGTCGGGAAGGTTCGCTGAGCAGATCGCGTCGAAGCGGCCGCCAGGCGGGGCCGGCTGGTTCGCGCTGCTGGTCTCGGCGGCGGCGCTGGGCACGGCGGAGGCGGCACGCGACTATTGCGTGGAGTTCGCGCGCACGCGGACACCCGGCGGGCTGAACGAACCGATCGGCAAGCTGCCCGTCGTACGGGAGCAGGTCGGCCGGATCGAGATCGAGCTGGCGGCGGCGCGGGCGCTGCTGTTCGAGACGGCCGAGGAGTGGGACGCCACGGAGACGCCGCTGCTGGGGCCAAAGGTGGCGGCGACGAAGATCTTCGTCGTCAATCAGGCGATTGAGGCGGTCGATCGCTGCATGCGGCTGGTCGGTGGACAGTCGCTGCAGCGCAGCGAACCGCTGGAGCGGTACTACCGCGACGTGCGGGCGCCGCTGCACAACCCACCGATCGAGACGCGGGGCCTGGACATGGTGGCGGCGGCGGTACTGGATACGGAGTAAGGGCGGCAACGATGTCGATTGTTGGCTGGGGCGTGCAGCGCTCGGCCTCTACGCGATAGGCTCGTAGGGACTGACGACGGTGGTGTGAGAGGAGGTGGGCGATGACTGCGGAACAGATCCGACTGACTCAGCTATCGCATTGCGGCGGTTGAGGATCGAAGTACGGGCCGGCGGCCCTGGCGCAGGTGTTGCGACAGTTGGGGGAGAAATTCCCCCCTCACGAGCACCCCAATTTGCTGGTTGGCCTGGGTAAGGCCGACGACGCAGCCGTCTATCTCCTGAACGAGGAGCAGGCGCTCGTGCAAACGCTGGATTTCTTCGCGCCGCTCGTTGATGACCCCTACTCGTTCGGCGCGATCGCCGCAGCGAACGCGCTCAACGACGTCTATGCGATGGGCGCGGAGGTGCTGTTTGCGCTGAATATCGCGGCCTTCCCGGAGGATCTGCCCCCGGAGATCGTGGCGGCGATCCTGGCCGGCGGGGCGGACAAGGTGCGCGAGGCGGGCGGTGCGATCGCGGGCGGGCACACGATCATCGATGAGGAACCGAAATATGGGCTGGCCGCGACCGGGCTGGTGCATCCCTCCAAACTCCGGCTGAACTCCGCCGCGCAGCCCGGCGATGCGTTGGTGCTGACGAAGCCGATCGGCACTGGGGTGGTGGTCAACGCGATCCAAGATCAGTCGGCGAAGCCCGAACACGAGACGGCGGTGGTGGCGCAGATGAGCGCGCTGAACCGCGTCGCGGCGGAGGTCAGCGGCGATTTCGACGTGCACGCGCTGACCGACATCACCGGCTTCGGCCTGGCCGGACATGGCTTCGAGATCGCGGAGAACAGTGGCGCGCAAGTCGTGCTTTCGCTGGCTGCGATACCGATGGTTGCCGGCTTGGCGGACTATGTGGCGCAGGGCGTGCAGACCGGTGGGCAGGGTCGCAACCGTGAGTACTTCGACAAGCACGTCGAGACGCGGGACCTGACGGATCTAGAAACGACACTGCTGTTTGATCCGCAGACGTGCGGCGGGCTGCTGATCACGCTGGCGGAGACGGAGGTGGCGTTGCTGCAGGAGCGGCTGGCTGCGGCGGGGGTGGAGAACTGGCGGGTGGGTTCGGTGGAGGCGGGGGCCGGGGTGCGGGTGGTCGACTAGCTGCTCATGCCGGCCGTAGGCTCAGCGCATGGTGCAGTACGACGTGGCCGTGATCGGTGGCGGGATCCTTGGTCTTGCCACGGCGATGGAGCTGAGCGCCCGCTACGCGGGCCTATCGCTGGTGGTGCTTGAGAAAGAGCGCGAGGTCGCCGCTCATCAGACGGGGCACAACAGCGGCGTGATCCACTCGGGGCTATACTACCGACCGGGGTCACGCAAGGCCGTGATGGCGGTGCGCGGAGCGGAGCAGATGGTCGGCTTCGCCGCGGAGCACGGCATCGCACACGAACGTTGCGGGAAAGTCGTCGTGGCGACGCAAGAGTCGCAGGTAGCGCGGCTGGATGCGCTGGCGCTGCGCGGCGAGGCGAACGGCGTGCCCGACATTAGCGTGCTTGGCCCGGAGGCGCTACGCGAGTACGAGCCCCATGCCGCCGGCGTGAAGGCGCTGCACGTGCCCAGCACGGGGATCGTCGACTACATCGCGGTGGCGCAGAAGTATCGCGAGCTGACGGAGTCGCGAGGGGGCGAGGTGCGCCTGGGCTGTCGTGTGCGGGGCATCCAGATGGGCAGCGACGGCGTGCGACTTTCGACCGACGACGGGGAGGTAGCGGCGCAGCACGTCGTCAACTGTGGCGGCTTGTTGGCGGACCGGGTGGCCAAGCTGGCGGGGGCGCGCCCGCCGCTGCAGATCGTCCCGTTTCGCGGCGAGTACTACGAGCTGAAGCCCGAGGCGCACGACCTGGTGCGCAACCTGATCTACCCCGCGCCCGACCCGGATTTTCCCTTTCTGGGTGTGCACTTCACGCGCGGGATCGATGGTGCGGTGGAGGCGGGTCCAAACGCGGTGCTGGCCTTGCATCGCGAGGGCTACCGCTGGCGCGACGTCAGCCTGCGCGACAGCTGGGAGTCCCTGCGCTACCCGGGGTTCCTGCGGCTAGCCAGACGCAACTGGCGCGCCGGTCTGGGGGAAATGCACCGCTCGGTGAGCAAGCGCGCGTTCGTCAGCGCGCTGCGAAAGCTGGTGCCGGAGCTGGAAGGGTCGCAGTTGGTGCGCGGTGGCGCGGGCGTGCGGGCCCAGGCCCTGGAACGCGACGGATCACTGGCAGACGACTTCGTGCTGCTGGAGGACGAGCGCATGATCCACGTGCTGAACGCGCCGTCGCCGGGTGCGACGGCGTCGATCAGCATCGGTCAGGCGATCGCGGATCTGGCGTCGGGCTGGTTCGGCGAGGCGTCGCGCAAAGAGAACTACCGGATTTAGCTGTTCCGCCGGAGCGGGGCGTCAGCAGTGGTCGCCCTGCAAGGCAGCCAGGCGCTCGCGCGCGTAGGCCGGTTCGCGACGCCAGGAGCAGGCTACTTCCCAGGCATCGACGGCGCGGCCGGCCCAAGCCGGTGCATTGACCTGCGGCGCCAGCAGTGCGGCGATGTCGAGGATAGACGCGTCGACGCGGGCTTCATCCCAATCGAGCAGGGCGACGGTGTCGCCGTCGATCAGGATGTTGCCGGGGTGGGGGTCGCCGTGGACGACCGAGGTCGGCTCCTCCGCCAGAGACCGCCAGGCATCGAGACAGGCGGCGCGGGCGACGGCCGGGAGCTGATCGAGATCGACGTCACCCGCGGCGCAGGGTTGGTCAACAGCGCCCGCTGAGTCCGGGCGCTGGGGCCAGTCGCGGGTGAGGTCGTGCAGCCGCTCCAGGAACTCGGCGACGCGATGCCAGTCGTCGGAGCCGTCGGGGGGAGCGCCGGGGATTTTGGGCATGACGACGACGCCGTCCTGAGACAGTGCGCCGTCCGGGAGGGACAGTGGGGCCGGGACGGCAAGTCCTCCGCTGGCGAGCATCCGCAGGAGGGCGAGCTCCCACTCGAGCGAGGCGGCGGAGCGATCCGAGCGTCGAGCGAAGCAGGACCGGCCGTCCAGCGTGATTTCGTAGAGCCGGTTGCGCGCGCCGCTGAGCGGGCGCAGGATCTCGGCCTCGCCCCAGGAGGCGAGGCCGACCAGCCAAGCGGGCGTTCGATCGCTTTGAGTCACGCAACTCCTACACTGCCCAGAGGCTATCGCACGTGCATCTGACCCATCTGACGATCGACCAGTTCCGCTCGTACGCCCACCTGGACGTTGATTTCGACGCGGGGTTGACGTTGATCGTGGGCGAGAACGGGGCGGGCAAGTCGAATCTGTTGGAGGCGATCTACGCGTTGGCGACGACGCGCTCGCCCCGCTCGTCGACGGAGGGGGAGCTGCTGGCCTGGGACGCGCCGGAGCCGGCGGTGGCGCGGATCGCGGGAACGGCGGCGCGCGGCGACGGTGAGGTGAGCATGGAGCTGGTGCTGGTGGCACGCACGAACGCGCAGGGAGCGGTCCTGCCGTCGAAGTCGGGCGCGCCGCTGACGAGCAAGCGGCTGCGGGTGAACGGGGTGCCGCGTCGGGCGACGGATGTGATGGGCCAGATCGGGGCGGTGCTGTTTACGACGCATGACATCGAGGTGATCACGGGCTCGCCGGGCACGCGCCGCCGCTATCTCGACTTCACGATCGCGCAGAGCGATCGTCAGTACGCGCGCTGGTTCTCACAGTACGACAAGGCCGTGACCCAGCGCAACGCGCTGCTGAAACGGATCGGCAAGGGGGAGGCGTCGGCGGAGGAGTTGCAACCCTGGGACGAATCCGTGGCCCAGGGAGGCGGCGCGATCATGGCGGCACGGGCCGCTGCGATCCGCGAGCTGCAGACGCTGGCGGCCCACCATCACCTTGCGGTGGCAGCGTCCGACCACGAATACGCCAACACGCTGGAATTAGGCTACCTGCCAGCGCTGGGCGACGCCGCCCTGCCCGAGGTGGCGGACCCGTCCGCGATCGAGGCGCGCATCCGCGCAGGATTCACGGCCCTGCGGCCACGCGAAATCGGGGCCGGGACGACGTTGGTCGGCCCGCATCGCGATGACTTGTCGATCATGCTGCAAGGCCGGTCGGCGTCGGCCTACGCGTCGCGGGCGCAGCAGCGCAGCGTGGCGTTGGCGCTGCGCCTGGCCGAGGCCGATCTGCTGCGCCAGCGCAGCGGCGAGTCGCCCGTGCTGTTGCTGGACGATGTCTTCTCGGAACTCGACCCGCAGCGCCGGACGGCGACGGCGCTGGCCCTGCGGGATGCGGAGCAGGTGATCCTGACCACGGCGGATCCGGAGTCGGTCCCGGCCGAACTGCCCGCGGCGGCGGCGACGTTCCGGGTCGCCGCCGGCAGCTTGGAGCGGATCTAGCCGCTCGGCTCGCTGCCGCCGGTGGGGTCCAGCGGCTGAAAGACCGGCGCGGCAGATCCCGGCACGAAGAGACGCAGCGCGGCCGGTTCGATCGAGAGTTCGGCGGCAGAGGTGGCGATGGCGTCGCCATCGATTTGCATCGGGGGCAGGGGAGCGTCGCTGAACAGGCGGATGCGCTGGGCCCGCTGGAAGAGGACGTTGCCGGCGCGCAGGTGGCGCTGGAACAGGACCTGGGGGATCGCGGCGAGGCTGCGACCCACGCCGCGGCCGCGCAGCCCAACGCAGTCCAGACGTCCGTCGACGGCGCTGGCTTGGCTCGTGATGGCGGCGAGGCCACCGTAGGAGCGCGTGTTGCCGATCACGAGCATGCGCGACGCCAGCGGTACGGGGGCTGCGTCATCGAAGGCGATCTCGATCTCGAAGCCGGGGTAGCGGAAGCCCGTGCGCAGGCCGCCGACGAGGTAGGTAAGGCGGCCGAAGCGGCGCTTCCAGCGCGGGTCCGCCGCGGCGACGGCGGCGATGGCGGCGGCGTCCAAGCCGTAGCTGGCCATCAGCAGAAAACGTCGTGATTCGGCGGGGCCGCCCGCGCGCCCGCAGTCGATCTCGATCGGGCCGGCGGCAAGTTGGGCGCGCAACGCAGCTAGGGGGCGACGGGGGATCGCGGCCTCCTTGGCCCAGACGTTGGCGGTACCGGCCGGAATAAGTCCGAGGGTGAGGTCGGTCGTGGTGAGGCCGTTGAAGGCCTCGTTGAAGGTGCCGTCGCCGCCGACGACGAAGCAGAGCGGCACACCGTCGGCCTCGGCCTGTGCGGCCAGCGTCGTGGCGTGGCCGGGGGCGGCGGTCTGCTCGATCAGCACGTCGAGGCCAAACTCCGCGGCGGCGGCGTCGATCGCGCGGTCGAGCCTGTCCCGGGGGGGCAGCCCCCCGGCGACGGGGTTGATGATGAAGAGCGCCTGCTGGCCGTGATAGCGGTCCGAGTGCCGCTGTGGCGCGTTGCTAGTGGTCATCGCAGGTCACGGGTCACGTTGCAGTTGCTCCCGGAAGGATCGTATCGCGCAGAGCGCGGAAGGGAATGGATCGAGGGGCCGCAGACGGCGTTCATGGTCGAACGCACGAGGGAGCGCGCAATGGCGGAGAACCTGGGCTGGAAGCGGTTCACCACTATTCGATCGCCGACTTGCCGGAGTAGCGCTGTGGCCCGGTGGGGCTGAGAATACGTGGGGAACGCAGGGAGTTGGATCGCGTGACGGCGCAGGTCGAAGACACGGTGGTGCCAGAGCCGACGATCGTCGACGGCGAATTCGTGCCGACACACGATGTGCCGTATTCGACGGCGCTGGATGAGATGATCGCGCAGGTGCGGGCCGGTGAGGCGCCGAACCTGGGTCACTTCTGCGGTTACTGCTGCACGCCGCTGGCCTCCACCGCGACAGGCTGTCCCACCTGCGGCACGGACGTCGTGAAACTGCCCCCGCGCGACAAGATCTCGCGGCCGCTGGCGGAGATCTACACGGCGAAGCGCAAGCGCGAGGGGCGCTGGGTGCATTCGGCAGCGTGGGGCGGTTTGATCCTGGGGACAGTGATCTCGATCGGGCTGATTCTGGTGCTGCCAGGCTGGACCAAGGTCTTCGCGATCATCTTCATGATCCTGGGCTCGTACGTGATCGCAACCTACCTTGGAAACTACTGGGCCCAGGAACGGGCCTTCCGCAGCGGGCTGCGTTTCTTTGCGGCCGGCTGGCAGGAATACAGCGCGGAACGCGATCGAGGCGCCCTTGACGACGAGTAGCCCGATCTCCAACCGGCTCTGGATATTTGCTGATGGCGTTGCTGATCGCGGCGCTGTTAGCGGCTGCCTGTAGCTCCAACGACGCCATTGACGTGACCCCGGCGAAGCCCGACGACGACACGGGCGCAGTGGCCGAACCCGGGGGCGAGGACGAACCTGCGTCGAGCCAGCCCAGCGACGACGCGGACAACAACGACAGCGACGAGCCCGATCCTGGAACGCCCACCGACGCCGAGCCAGACGACGGGGCGCCGAGCGAAACCGCCCCGTCAAGCGCGAACGGCTGGACGCGGCTGTCGCCCGTCGCGGATCTGCTGCACGTGGAGACCACCGCGGCGGGCCAGGCGATCGTGGCCGGGGGGCGCGGAGAAGGGCTGCTCTCCGTCGATGGGGCGCGACGTGGTCAGGCGTCGACTGGCCAGGCGAGCTGCGGTCGGCGGCGTTCGTCGATCCGAGCGGTCAGGTGCTGGTCGTGGCCGGGTTCTCGGGCGCGTCCGGACTGGAAACCGCGGCATTTCGTTCCGAGGACGGCGGCGCGTCGTGGAGTGTCATGCTGCTGGAAGTGCACGCCCTGGGCTGGTTCGTACTCGACTCGTTCCTCCACGCGGTACCGGGACTGGGTGTGCACGCGAGCACCGACGGCTTGGTAACCGGCACCAGGTTGGCCTCGGCGAACGACGCCTGGCCGGACAGCTTCGATCCCGTCCTGATCACGAGCAATCCCGACAACCTCGATGTCTTTGCCGTCACCAGCGTGAGTGAGGGCGGCGTGGCTTCGGTCCGGCTGACGCGGGACGGTGGCGATTCTTTCGAGCAGTTCGCGGCCGAGTTCGAGCTCTGGGGGGTAACGGTTCCGATCTTCTCCGGAATCGGGCCGCTGATCATGTCGCAAGGGGTAGGCATGCTGTTCAGCTTCGACCAGGGGATGACCTGGTTCCTTCAGAATCAGGGCCTGGAAGGGCTGGAGACGGACGGCTTGTTCTCGGAGCTGGTCGACTTCGTCTCGCCGCCGCAGCGGTCGCTGCCGGTCGTGGCCTCGCGCGATTCGATCTTTAGTTTCAGCCCAGGCGGGCTGGGAGGAGATGGCGGGGCCGGGCGCGGAGATTCGTGCCTTGGCAGTGCGTCGGGCCGTGTCCGGCGGGGGCGAATAACTGCTGCTGGCAGCGACGGATCAGGGGGTCTGGTCGATCCCGACGGCGGACCTGGGCGGAAGCTAACGCGCTCAGCTCTCGTCACGCTGGGCGGCTGCGGCGGAGATCGATTCGATGGCCTCGCTGGTGCCGAGCACCATGAGGGCGTCGCCGGCGTGCAATGGCTCGGCGCGCGTGGGGGCAACGTCCATGCGGCCGTCGCGGTGGCGGACGTCCAGCACCTGCAGATGCTCCCGGCCGTCGAAGGCCTGTCCCACGTTGGCGCCGTCGATCGCGGATCCGAACTGAACGTCGACCTGGGCGAGCATTTCGCCGGTCTCAGCGCCGCCGTGGAGCACGGTCTCGGTGAACTCGGCCACGGCCGGGTGAATAGCGGAGATGGCGAGCCGACGGCCGGCGATCCCTGTGGGGGAGATGACGCGGTCGGCGCCCGCTTGGCGCAGCTTCGGCACGGAGTCCGGCTCGTTCGCGCGCGCCGCGATATAGCAGCTGGGGTTCATGGCACGCACGGTCAGCGTAATGAACGTGTTTTCGGCGTCGCTGCGCGTCGCGACGATGGCGCCGCGGGCGTGGGCGATCCCGGCCAGCGCGAGAACCTCGTTGTTGCTGGCATCGCCGTGAAGTGAGAGCCAGTCGTCGTTCAGCGCAGCGAGGGCCTCCTCGTCGGAGTCGATCATGACGAAGCGCTCATCGCGCTGGACCATGGCCCGAGCGACCTCGGCGCCCACGCGCCCAGCGCCGCAGACGACGAAGTGATTCCGGAGTTCGCCAATTCGGCGGCCCATGCGCCACGCCTCCACGTCCCGCTTGAGCTCGCCCTCCAGGACGAGCCGGGCAACGGTGGTCAGAAGATAGAAGACTCCGCCGACGCCCAGCGCTGCCAGCACGATTGTAAAGGCACGTGCTCCGTCGCTGAGCGGTTGGAGTTCCTGGAAGCCGATCGTGGAGAGGGTCAGCACGGTCTGGTACAGCGCGTCGAAGAGGCTGAAGTCTTCAATCAGCCGGTAGCCCACGACGCCCATCGCGACGATGGCGAGCAGCATGGCGACCGAGAGGCGCAAGCGCCGGATCGCGGGACCCACCGAGGATCCCTCGGGGGTTCGCACTAGCGCCACGACGGATTCGATCAGACCGCCGATGGCCCCGCCCGTCTGTCGCCGGCCGGGGTGGCCGGGCGCGACTAGCGCGAGCGCAAGCTCGTGCGCTTGTTGGAGACGAAGTCGACCAGGATGTATTCGCCGAGCTGATCCGGGGTCGTGTAGAAGACGCGCCCGCGGTTGATCTTGGCCACCTGGTTGACGAACTCCTTGAGGTAGTAGTTGCGATCCAGCATGAAGGTGTTGATCACGATGCCCTTTTGGGTGCAGTGCTTGACCTCTTTGAGGGTCTCGCGGATCGTGATCGGGCTCGGTGGGTAGGCGAAGTAACTCTTGCCGTTCTCGAGGTGGGCCGTGGGCTCACCGTCGGAGATCATGATCACTTGGCGGGTGCCGACCTTGTGCTTGGCGAGCAATTTCTGGGCGATCAGCAGCGCGTGGTGCATGTTGGTGCCCAGGACGGTTTCGTCCCAGCGCACGTACGGCAGGTCCTCCGCCTTGAGCTCTCGCGCCATGGCGCTGAAGCCAACCAGGTAGAGGCTGTCGCGCGGATACTGCATGCGAATCAGGTTGTTGAGCGCGAGCGCGACCTTCTTGGCGGCCTGGAACGAACCGCGCAAGGCCATGGACCAGGAGAGGTCCAGCATGAGCACGGTGGCGGTCTGGGTCAGGGTCTCGGCGCGGTTGATCTCGAAGTCGTCCGGCGAGAGCGAGACGGGGGAACCGGGGCCCTCGCGATAGAGCGCATTCATCATGGTCTGCTTGAGATCGAGGTGGAAGGGATCGCCGAACTCGTAGGGCTTGGTCTCGTCGGCGCGCTCGCCGTACCGCCCGAATTCGGTCAGCTGATGCTTGCCGAAGGACTGGCGCTTGAGGTTTTGGTAGACCTCGGAGAGGGCCTTCTGGCCGATCTTGCGGGTGCCGCGCGGGGTCATCTCCCAGGCGTTGCCCTTCTTCTGGATGTAGCCGGCCTCTTCGAGGATCTCAAGCAGGTTCTTGAGCTGGTCCAGCGTCTCGCGCGCGTCGTCGCCCAGCATCTCTTCGAGCATCTCGGCATCGATCTCTTCGAGGTCGCCGCCGTACTGGGTCTTTTCAAGCTGGCGCTCCAGCTCGTCCATGTCCTGCATTTGACTCATGAGCTCCATGGCGGCCTGCATGTCGAGCTCTTCGTCGCCGCGGAAGGGGTACTGGTTGCGCAGGTCGCGGCTGGGCATGAGGGCTTCGAGGTTGTAGGCGAGCTCGCCCATCGCCTCTTGCATCTGGGCGTCGTCCATCAGGCCGGACATCATGCCCTGCAGCTGCTGGCGCATGTCACCCGGCATCGAATCCATCAGGTTCTGCATCGACGCCGCTTGGCGCTGCATCTGCTCCAGTAGCTCGTCAAGCGACTGCGGCGGGTTGTCGCCGAAGAGGTCGCCGTATTTGTCCATGAAGGCGTCGAAGTCTGGCTCCTCGCCGGACATGCGCTGCCGCATCATCTCGTTGAGATCGTTGATCATGTCCTTCATGCGCTGCATGTCCTCCGGCGTGAGGTTTTGCAGGGCCTGGGACATGTCTTGGAGGAAGGTGTTCATCATCTGCTGGCGCAGGTTGTCCAGCAATTCCTGGTACTTCTCTTGCGCCTCGGGGTTCATGAACTCGTAGTTCTGCAACTCCTTCATGCGGCCGGAGGCGTCTCTGGGCAGGTCGTCGAGGTACTGCTGCTTGCGTTCGACGATGTTGCGCAGCATCTCGGCGAACTCATCGGCGTCGTCGCCGGCCGGGCCGTCCGTGGGCGGGCTGCCGCCTTCGGGGCTGCCGGGCTGACCCTGGTCACCCTGCTGATCCTGACCCGACTGCCCGCCCTGTTGCCCCTGCTGTTGGCCAACCTGCTGCCCGGACTCACTCGCCGACAGCTGGAAGGAGCCGTGCGGTGACGGTGCACCTTGCGAGCCGGACTGTTGCTGACCGTCTGGGCCGCCTTGCGGCTGGCCGTCCGGCTGCGGTCCGTCCGGCGTTTGGCCGTCCGGCGGGGCAGCCGCCGGGCCCGCGTCTTCCAGCCGCTCGTCGAGCGTGTCGCGTTCGATGTCGAGGATCTCTTCGAGCTGGTTCTGGATGTCCTCGAAGATCGAGCCGAGGTCGAAGCGGTCGAGCTGCTGACGACGCTGCTGGCGGAGTTGCTGGAGCAGGTCGCGCAGCCCTTGCATGCGGTTGCCATCCGGCGCGCGCATGCCGCGCTGCATCAAGTTGCGCAACGCGTGCTGCAGGTCGCCGAAGTTCATCAGATCGTCGGTCAGACTCTCGAGCACTTCGTCCGGGTCAAGCGGCGGGACCTCCTGAGTCCCATCCCACTCGGAGTACCGGAAATGTGTTCCCTGCCGCGTCGGCTCTGATGTCATTTTTTATGGCCTAATCGACTCTGATGCCTGCGCGGTCGGGGGTATCGGCGGTCCGGTCTCGAGCGAGACCGCCGTCTCGGGACGCATCGCTACCCACGGTATTGAATGCGGCCGCCGACGGTGTCCTTGTTGAGCCGCTTGTTGAGGTGCAGGCCCTCCAGCAAGAACTCCACGGCGGAGGCGGTCAGCGCGGGATCCTCACCGATGTCGAACGGCTGCAGCGCTTCGCGCAGGCCTTCGACGTCGGTGAGCAGGCGCGCGTAGGCGGTCGCGGGCATGTCCTCGCCAATTTCGACGGAGATGCCAGCCTTGAACTGTTCGATGAGCTCTTCGAGGTCGACGACATTGAAGCGTCGGTTGAAGACGGCGGCGACGGCGCCCTGGATCAGCTTCTCGATCACGGTGTCGTCTTTGTCTTCGTCGACGGTTTCCAGCTCCAGCTTGCCCTGCAAGGCGGGAATGAGGTGGGGCAGGTCGGTGACGCGCGGCACGGCGCGATCCTCGCCCACCCGGATCGCGCGACGCACGGCGTTGGCGTTGAGCGTCTCGAACGAGGCGATGGAGGCGCGCACGGAGACGCCGGAGCGCTGGCTGACGTCGGGGCTGCGGCGGGCGAGGCGGGTGATCTCCGCCACGATCTCTTCCATGTATTCGGGCGCGGAGACCGAGACATCGCCGGCGGTGACCGGGACGGCCTCTTGCCGCACGATGCTGATCTCGGTCTCGAGCTCAGTGGGGTAGTGGGTGCGAATCTGCGCGCCGTAGCGGTCCTTGAGCGGTGTGATGATGCGACCGCGATTGGTGTAGTCCTCGGGGTTGGCAGAGGCAACGACCACGATGTCGAGCGGGAGCCGGACGCGGAAACCGCGGATCTGGACGTCGCGCTCTTCCATGATGTTGAGCAGACCTACCTGGATCCGCTCGGCCAAGTCCGGCAGCTCGTTGATGCAGAAGATGCCCTTGTTGGTCCGCGGCACCAGGCCGAAGTGGATCGTCATCTCGTCCGAGAGGTAGCGCCCCTCGGCGACCTTGATCGGGTCGACCTCACCGATCAGGTCAGCGATCGTGATGTCGGGTGTGGCGAGCTTCTCGCCGTAGCGCTCCTCGCGCGGCATCCAGCGGATCGGGGCCTCGTCGCCCTTGTCGGCGACCAGCTCGATGCCCTCGTGAGAGATCGGGTTGAACGGGTCCTCGGGGATCTCCGGTCCGTCGAGGACGGGGATCTCTTCGTCGAGCAGGGTGACCAGAGAGCGGATCATGCGCGACTTGGCCTGCCCGCGCTCGCCCAGGAAGATCACGTCCTGGCTGGCCAGGATGGCGTTTTCCAGGGCGGGAATGACGGTGTCTTCGAAGCCCATGATGGCCGGGAATATGTCCTCGCCGGCACGGATCTTGGCGACGAGATTCTCGCGCATCTCATCGCGCACGCTGCGGGATTCGTAGCCGGACGTGCGCAGTTCGCCAACAGTGGCAGGCTTGTTCGGCACAGAGAACTCCTTGCAACGGGAAAGCCGAGTCGGACCGCCAGCGGCCCCGACCGTCAGCGTCGCACTACGAGTTTAAGGGGCCAGTACCCGCACTAATTCGTCCCGCTCGAAGCGGGGCAGTGAGCGAGTGGCCCCATTCGCGACGAGTATAGCGGGTTGATTCGACGCTCTTAGCGAGCCTATCTGGGCTGCCCGGGCTCCCGAGTTATGTAGTTGGCGCAGCAGGGCCGGGGCCTGATCTGCATCGACGGCGGCCAGCAGCGCCCCCGATGCGAGCAGTCCCAGTGGGTCCAGATCGAGCGCGGCGGCAACACGGTCGGTGAGCGGGTGACGAAGGATCGCGTCGGCCTGCAGCTCAAGGCTGAGGCCCGCGGCCGCGGCCAGCTCGAAGGCGGCCGTGGCGAGGCCGCCTTCGGTGGGATCGTGCAGGGCATGCAGACCAGGCAAGCCGCGGACGGCGGTGGCAGCGGGCAGCACGCTGATTCCGGGCTCGGCCAGCAGATCGCGGGCGGCGGCGAGTTCCGCGTCGGTCAGCCCGGCGGCGCTGAGGCGGGATCCAACAGCGGAGGCGAGCAGGGCGGTGCCTTCGATCGCGATCGGTCCGATCTGGATCAGCGCGTCACCCTCGCGGGCAGCGTCGCTGCGAATGAGCCGACCCGCTCCGCCGCCGCCGGGAAAAACGCCGATCATCGTGCCCGAGAGTACGAGCCGCTGCACCGCGTCGGTCACCTCGGTGTGGCCGCCGACCAGCGTCGCGCCCACCTGGCGACAGGCGTCGCGGACGTCACGCATCAGAGCATCCAGCGCCGCGGCTTCGGTGCCGGGCGGGCCCAGCACGGTGAGCAGAAACCAGTGCGGGTCTGCGCCGAGGCAAGCCACGTCGTTGGTGTTGACATGGACGGCGTGCCAACCGGGACGGTAGCCGGCGAGCGTAATGGGGTCGCTCGCGAGCACGAAGTAGGTGTCGTCGCCGTTGGGGCCGCGGCTCGCGACGACCGCCGCGTCGCGACCGACGCCGGGGCCGAGGATGAGGTCGTCGGAGGAGTCGGTCCCCAGCAAGTCCAGCAGTTGGGCGAGCAGCTGCGGCGGAACTTTGCCCGTGGGAAGAGGGCCTTGAGGGACTGAATCCGTCGCCATGCTCTCCCCTGGCTGCGCAGTAGGCGGATGCGGGTCGGGGCTCGTCGCCCGCAAGGGCTAGTCCGAATCCGCCACGTGCATATGCTATGGGGCGATGTCAGATCGTGGTGGAACGATGGTTGAAATGCCACTCCTGGACACGCTCGCCGCCGCCGGATTGCCGGTGGCGCTCATGGACTCCTCCCCGTCGGTGCGGGGGCGGGTATTCAGCGAGGACCCGCGCGAGGACCGCGTGGGCGAGGTCGAGATCGAGATCGAGGCTTGGGCAGAAGGCAAGGCGAGCGATACGGGGTCGATTGTCCGCTATCGAAGAGCACGCCGCGGCGGAACCGTGTCGCTCGAGGGGGTGTCGGCTGGGCTGCGGCTGACGTCGGCGGAGGTGGAGCGGCTGATCGATCTGGTGCTGGCCGCAGAGACCGTGCTCGAACAACCCGTCGAGTTGGCCTGGGCGCTGGCGGACGGCCAGTTTGCCATCACGGACGCGGGACCGATCGAGACGCCGCTGCCCTGGGGGATCGAGCGAGGGCAGCCGCGCGAGAACGACGGCTGGACACGAACCAACGCGGGCGAGATCTTCCCGCTACCGATGACGCCGATGACATGGTCGCTGATGGGGGTACCGCTCGATGGCGCCTTCGGGCACATGTATCACAAGCCGCAGTGGACGGACGGCCGCCGCTTCGTCGCCTTGGCGGGCGGCTACGTCTACTTCAATTTCGGGCTGCTCAACTCGTTCGCGGTCGATCGGCTGGGCATGCCGGGACGCGAAATGCTGATGGGGATCGGCGGACCGGGGGCGGAAGAGGGCTTCGACTCGTACGGCTCGGAGATGCGCTGGGGCACGGTATTGCGCAACCTGCCCTACGCCCTGCAGCGCACGCGCGCGCATCGCACGCTGCCGCAGCGCTGGATCGAAATCGACGCCCAAACAGCGACGCGGCGCGATCGGCTGCGCGGAATCGACTTGGCCAGCTTGGACGACGCCGCGATCCTGTCCGAGCTGCAGGCGACGGGAAAGTGGCTGCAGAGGCTGTCGAACTTCCTGATGGACGCGCAGAGCGCGGCTTTCGGGACCTTCGCGCTGGTCTCGTATCTGCTGCGAGTCTGGCTGGGCCATGACGACGACGTGACCTCCGTGATCCAGGGTCTGCCGGGGATCCGTACCGCCGAAGGCAACGTGGAGCTGTGGAAGCTGGCGCAACGGGCGGGCGAGGATTCGGTGACGCGGGAGCTGATCGCGTCGACGCCGGCGGAGACGCTCTTGGAGGCGCTGCGCAAAGGGGACGAGACGCGCTGGCTGGCCGAGGCGATCGACACATTCCTGGCCGAGTACGGGCATCGTTCAGCGGGCGAGCTGGAGCTGATGGAGCCGCGCTGGTCGGATGAGCCGACCCTGCTGCTGCGGCCCTTCCGCGAGTACGTCTTGAACCCGCGGCAGGGGAGCGCCACGGAGCTGGCGGAGCGGCAGGTGGCGGCGCGCGAGGCGGGGGAGCGCAAGATCGCGGACGCGCTCGCGGTGCGCTGGTACGACCGCGTGCTGCCCTTGCGTCGGCGCGTGATGGCCGATTACATCAAGTGGGCGCAGATTTACGCGCCGCTGCGCGAAAATCCCAAGTTCTCGCTCCTGGGTCTGGTACAGGAGCAGCGCCGGCTCTTGTTTGAGCTGGCAGACCGCCTGATCGCGCGCGGACGCTTCGACCTACGCGACGACGTGTTCTTCTTGTTTCGCAGCGAACTGGAAGAGCTGGTGCGCCACCCCTCGGGCGAGGTGCTGGCGGGGCGCATGCGCAGCCGGGTAGCACGTCGCCGCACGCAATACGAAATCTGGAAGAGTCAAACGCCGCCGGCGGTCCTGGGCGCGCGCCCGGTACTGCCCACGGAACGAACGACCGCCGCACCCGGAATGGGCGCGGCGGCGGCTGAGACCGGCACCATCCTTTCAGGCATGGCCGCATCACCGGGGCAGGCGGAGGGCGTGGCGCATGTCGCGCTGACGGCCGAGGAGGGCAACCGGATCGAGCCGGGTCAGATCCTGGTGGCGCGCTTCACCGACCCCGGCTGGACGCCGATTTTCCCGCTGGCGGCGGCCGTCGTGACGGACATCGGCGGGCGGCTGTCGCATGGGGCGATCGTGGCGCGCGAGTATGGCATCCCAGCCGTCGTCAACGTGCGCGAAGGGACGTCGACGATCGTGAGCGGGCAACAGATTCGGGTCGATGGGGTGAGGGGGACGGTCGAGATCCTGAGCAATCCGCCGTAAGAGGCGGTGCTCGGGCCGGCTCGGGCCGACTTTACGAAGCTCGAACGGAGCCCTGACCAGGCGCAGATGTCGGCCCGCCACGCTGAGGTGAGCCGACCGCGGACCTCGCGGCGGCATCAATGGCCGGTCGCTCGTGGAAACTCACTCCGGCGCGGCGGCATCAGTCGCCGGTCGCTCGTGGAAACTCACTCCGGGCGACGTCAGGAGGTGCCCCGTGACGAGCACGGCAACATACACTGGATCGGAATACACGCAGCGATCGGGCATGACCGCCGGAGGCGCCGTGAAGACCATCCTGGTCGTGGACGACGAAGAGCACATCCGCGAATTGGCGACGCTCTACCTAGAGCAAGAGGGCTACGGCGTGCGCAGCGCGTCGGACGGCGAGGAGGCGCTCGAGATCGCCCGCGCGAAGCAGCCGGATCTGATCGTGCTGGATGTGATGATGCCGGGCCTGGACGGGCTCGACGTCTGTCGCGAGCTGCGCAAGGAGTCGGACGTACCGGTGCTGATGCTGACCGCGCGCTCAGAGGAGATCGACCGCATCGTGGGGCTGGAGCTGGGCGCCGACGACTACATGGGCAAACCGTTCAATCCCCGCGAACTGGCCGCACGCGTCAAGGCGATCCTGCGCCGGGCCGAGGGCGGCGAGAAGCGAGATCGTGGGTCGGTCAGCGTAGGGCCGTTGACGGTGGACTGGCAGAGGCGCGAGGTAACGCTGGATGGCGCGTCGATCACGCTGCGCAACAAGGAGTTCGAACTGCTGCGGGCGCTGGCCGAACACGAAAGCTTAGTCCTGAGTCGCGAGCAGCTGCTGGAGCAGGTCTGGGGCTACGACTACTTCGGCGAGACGCGCACCGTCGATGTGCACGTCAACCAGGTGCGGCGCAAGCTGGGCGAGAGCGCGGTCTCGATCCAGACGGTGCGCGGCGTGGGCTACAAGCTGGTTTACGCCACGGCGAGCGACACCTAGCCGGACGGCGCTGGTCCAACGCTAGTAGGGGGCTTGCGCGTGCAGGGGATGTTCGGCAGCCTCAGCCTACGCATCTACGGCGGCTTGGGCCTGGCGATCGTGCTGACGCTAGTCGTCGCCGGGATCGTGTTCTTCTCCTTGCTCGGCGGGTATCGCGCGGCCCTGGTCGACAACACACTGCAGCAGCAGGCGAACCAGGTGATGTTCGGCGTGCAGCAATTCACGCAGCGCAACGCCTCGGCGAGAGACCTGGCGTTCTACCTCCAGAACCAGAGCGAGGAGACCGGCACTGTCGTGTTCTTGCTCGACAGCGACGGAACAGTTCTGGCCGATCTCTCACCTGGCGGGGAGTTCACGGACCTGGAACTGCCGATCGATCTACAGGATGTGCGTAGCTCCCCCGGGGAATGGATCTCGGGGGAAGTGGACGCAAATGGGGTCGCGCTGCCTTTTCTGGCGCGGTTGGTTCCGGTGGGCTTCTGGCGCACACCACGGCAAGGCGGCTTCATCGCGGTAGCGCTGCCGGACGACAGCACGTCGGAGATCGTCAGCGACCTCTTGCCGCGACTGCTGGTCAGCGGGCTGGCCGGTCTGGCTGTGGCGCTGCTGGTGGGGTTAGCGATCACCCGCTCGATCTACAACCCGCTGCGAGAGCTGACGGCAGCCGCGCGCGCGGTGGGTGGCGGCCGCTACGAGACGCGCGTGCCGGCCTCCGGACCGCAGGAGACGCGCGAGCTGGCCAACGCCTTCAACCGGATGACGAGCGAGGTGCAGGCAAACGAGCAGACGATGCAGGACTTCATGGCCGACGTGAGTCACGAGCTGCGCACGCCGCTGACGTCGATCCGGGGCTTCACCCAGGCCTTGGGCGACGGGACGGTGCAGGACGAAGAGCAGCGCCTGCGTTCCGTGCAGGTGATCGACGACGAGGCGCGGCGCATGCTGCGGCTGGTGGAGGAGCTGCTGGACCTGTCGCGCCTGCAAGCAGGGGAGTTCCGGCTGCAACGGGAGCCGGTGGCGCCGCAGGAGCTGGTGACGCACGTGAGCGAGGTCTTCGCACAGCGGGCGAGCGACGAGGGACTGGCCTTGCGGGCGGAGTCCGAGCCTGGCTTGCCGCCCGTCACACTCGATTTCGACCGCATGGTGCAGGTGCTGGGCAACCTCGTCGACAATGCGATTCAGCACACGACGGAGGGGGCCGTGCTGATCACCGCGGGGGCGGCCGCGGGTCTGGGCTTCGTACGATTCACCGTGCGGGACACCGGCGAGGGGATCGCGGCAGCGGATCTGGAGCACCTCTTCGAACGCTTCTACCGCGGTAGCAGCGTCGCGCGACGCCGCGGGACGGGCCTGGGGCTGGCGATTACGCGCGAGACCGTGCGGGCGCACGGCGGCGAGATCCGAGCCGAGAGCACGCCGGGCAGCGGCACACTGTTCGTGATCGAGCTGCCCGTGGTGGCGCCCGCCGACTCGGGCTGAGCCGGGATTTGAGGGCGGGCAGCTGACCTGCGGTCCGACACTTGCTACGCTCGCGCGCGGATCGAGGGGAACCATGGCAGGTGCCGAAGCCGAGGTCGTGCAAGTGGGAGCGGCCCTGTTCAGGCAGTGGCTGCGCGACGAATTCGACGTCGCGGTCGAGGCGAGCTCAACGGACGCGGCAGCCGATACGGCGTCGGGGCTGGCGCTGTCCCAGCTGAGCTTGGCGCGGCCGTCAGGGCCGAAGATGGACGCGAGCGTCGCGGTGATCCCGGTCTACGACGCCAACGCGGATCCCACGACCTTGCAAAGCAAGGCGGCCTGGGAAGAGCGCCTGGTCGAAGTCGGTGTGCCACCCTGCGTCGTCTGGGTGCCGCCCCTGGCGGAAGTGCCCGACGACGCGGGCGACCAGCGCGTCGGCGCGATCGCGGAAGCGGTCGCCGGGCTTGGGCAGAGCGAGCGCGGGGAGGTGTCGTTCCCGGTGGTGCTGCGCGTGGCACGCGACGGCGATGAGGGGTCGTATCTAAACGCGTTCGGGGGGCTGTCGCAGCACTGGGCGCGCTTCACGAATCAGGTCATGGGGCAGTACCGGCTCGATGCGGCAGCGCTTCACCGTCTGCCGGACGACCCCGAGGAGACAACGAAGCTGATCGACCTGATCGTGCTGATCGCAAACGGGGTGCGCGAGGTGGGCAAGAACGCCGACATCCCAGCTCAGGACACCTGGGTCGTGCAGCGTGTGCCAGGCCTCGACGGTCCACTGGTGCTGGCGGCGTCGCCGCAACTCCAACCGAGCGAGGGGCGGGCGGTGCGCAAGGCCGTACGGGCGGGGATGCGCGGCGTACAAGAGGCGTTTTCGACGCAGAGTGCCGCGCGACCAGCGGGCACCCCAGAGCCGCTCAAGGCGGTGGTCTTCGTGGGCATGTTCCGTTCGATCGAAGAGGAGAACGTCGCGATCGCCCTGAAGGGGATGGATCCGATGGTCTTCGGATCGCTGGACCTAGCCTGCGTCGTCGCGGATGGACGGGTGAAGAGGCTGTACGGGCCACCGCCCGGATCACCGCTTGCGGGCTGATCGCGACCAGGGTACCCGGGCGCGGCGAACCGACCACGAA
>CAUYZA010000008.1:0-24569 GCA_963577225.1 Dehalococcoidia bacterium
AGGCGTGGCCCTGCGGGTCGATCGGGAGGTCAGTTTCCAACAGTTCGATCCAGCGCTCGAGCCCGCGGGGGCCGGCGGCGTCAAGCGCGGCCGATCGCGCGAGGGCGGCCACCCGATCGGGTTGGGGCTCGTCGACGCTAGCGTCGATCACGGCCAGCCAGCGTCGATCGACGGCCGCCGTCAGTGGAGAGCCGCCCAGTTCGTCGAAGGGCAGCCAGGCGTCAACCTCCGCACTGAGCGGGCCGTCGACGCGGTAGGCGCGACGTTCGTCGTCGTAGCCCACGATCAGGCCGAACTCCGCCGGCGGCACGCTGGGGCCCACGGCGCGACCCGCCCCGTAGGCGATCAGGGGTCGTTCGGCGTTGAGCACTGCTTTCAGGCGGCGGGTGAAGAAGCGTGGCGGCCGCTCGCAGGAGAGGTCGCGTTCATGCAGCGTGGCGTCCAGGCCAAGCGCCTGAAGAGGCTCGATCAGGTTCACGAGGGAACGGGGCGGGTACCCGGTTGGGGCGAAGAGTTCCGTCTGATCGTCAACGGTCGCGGGGGCGCTGCCCGCGACATCGGGCGGACCGGAGCTGCGCATCGTTTCGCCCAGCAGGCAGCCGACCAGGACAGAGTCGGCGGGCAATCCGACATGCTCCAGCAGCCCGAGAACGCTGCCGGTCAGCGAACTCCAGCTCCAGACGTAGCGCGCCGGGATGTACTGGCGGGCCATGCCGCGCAGGGTACGCTAGCGGCCGTGCGACGTGGGTAGCGTTCGAGGCACCGACTCGTTCGTACTTCGATCGTGGCGGACGCAAACGGGGAGCGGCGAAGCAATGTCTAGCGAACAAGCCTGGTCCAGCAAAACGCTTGGCAACGGAATGCGCGTGGTGGCGACGCCGCTACCGCACTCGCAAGCGGCGGCGCTGGCGGTCTACGTCGGCGTGGGCAGCCGCGCGGAGGCGCGCGAGACGCTGGGGCTCTCGCACTACCTGGAACACATGCTGTTCAAGGGCACGGAATCCCGTCCGACGGGGATCGAGATCAGCAGCGCGATCGAGGGGGCAGGCGGCACGCTCAACGCCTTCACGACCAAGGAGCTGACCTGCTATTGGAACCGCGTGCCCTACGACCGCATGGAGTTGGCGTTCGACGTCCTCAGCGACAGTGTGCGCGCGTCGCTGCTGACGGACGAGGAGATCGAGCGCGAACGGACCGTGATTCAGCAGGAGATCCGGCGCTCACTGGACGAGCCGGGGCAGCGGGCCTTCCAACTACTCTCGGACGCCGCCTACGGCGACCAGCCGATCGGCTGGGACATCGCCGGCGACCTGGAGAGCGTCGCCGCGATCAAGCGACAGCATCTCGTCGATCACATCGAAGAATGGTACCGGCCAGACCGGCTGGTGCTGTCCGTCGCCGGCAACATCGACCCCGAGCAGGTCTTCGCTCTGGCCGAGCAGCACTGGCACGACCTTGAGCCCCGCGAAACGGCCGAGCCACCCTCGTCGCAGCCGACGATGGCCGACGAACGGGTTGTGCTGGAGACCCGCGAGATCGAGCAATGTAACCTGGGTATCGCGCTGCGCACCTTCCCTCGCCTGGATGAGGACCGCTACGCGCTCTCGCTACTCAATGAGGTCTTGGGCCGCGGCATGAGCAGCCGCCTCTTCATCGAAGTGCGGGAGCGGCGCGGCCTGGCCTACAGCGTAGGCTCGGGCACGGCGCGCTTCTCCGACACCGGACATCTCTCAGTGGGAGCGGGCGTGACCTCCGAACATGTCGAAGAGGCGACCGAGGTGATCCTGGCGGAGCTGGACAAGCTGGTCGACGAGGCGGTGCCGTCAAAGGAACTGGAGAAGGGCCGTGAGCACGCGATCGGCTCGTTCCGGCTGAGCCTGGAGACGGCGTCGTCCTGGGCGCACCGAACCGGCGAATCGCTGCTGTCCGAGGGCGAGATCAAAAGCCCGGATGAAGTCGTCGCGGGGTTCGAGGCGGTTAGCGCAGACGACGTGCAACGGGTCGCCCAACGCTTCATCCGGCGCGACAATGTCGCCATCTCGGTTGTGGGACCATACGAAAATGCCGACCCTCTGCGCGCGCTGATCTCCCAGTAGCGGCAGCGGGCGCGCCGCGATTTACCCAGAGGTGTGACATGGACTCCGTACGCTCACTGCTGCTGATTGGCGCGCGCCAGCCGCTGCCATCCTTCGTGCCGGACGCGACGCTGGTCAATCTCTCCGAGATCGAACCCGCCGATCGCGAGATCGCGACGGAACAGGTGCGCGCTCTGCTGACCGCGGGCCACCGCGTCTATCTGCATGTGCACGAGGTCCAGACGCAACTCGTGCGGGACGACCTCCTGGCCTGCCTGGTTGAAGGTGTCTACGGCGTCTCGCTGCCGAGCCTGGTGGGATTGAATCAGCTCAAGTACGTGGACTCGCTGCTGGAAGAGGTAGAGCGGCGGGCCGGGATCCTGGAGGGGCTGACCGCCGTCGGCGCTTGGATCGACTCGGCCAAGGGGTTGGTCGCGGCGAACGAGATCGCGTCGGGATCGAGCCGCCTGACCTGGGTCGGCGTCGATGAGGGGTCATTGGCGGCGGAGATCGGGGTCGATGCAGACCCCGAGAGCGAGCCGCTGGAATACGCCTGGTACACGGTCGTCTTTGCGGCGCAGGCCAACGAGCTGCCCGCGATCAACGGGGCGGCGCTCGACGTCGATACGGAGTCCGAGATCGAGACGGCGTCGCTGGCGCGTCGGGCGGGGCTGCGCGGCATGCTGACGCGCTACGAGAACGCGGCGCCGCGCTTCAATGAGATCTTCCCGGAGCCCCCCGTCGAGCTTGAGGATGATGCCGCCGACGGCTCTTAAGATCCGGCACCAGCGAGATAGCACAACGTATTCCGCCTGATCAGGACGTTCGGTATGCTTCGCTCCGCCGCGCAGCCGATCGAGAGTGCCGACCGCGCGGCGAGGAGAGACCGTCGTGGCCAGTCACGTGATCCGCAGCATGATGTCGGTGCCCGGCATCCGCGAGAAATTCATCGACAAGGCGCGCGGGATCCCGGCCGACATCCTTTGCTTCGACCTGGAAGACTCCGTCGCCTGGGACGACAAGCCGGCCGCGCGCGGGCTGCTGGCCAAGATCCTGCCCGAGTTCGATGCGCGCGGGCGCATGCTGTTCGTGCGCGTCAACGGCTACGACACCGGGCTGACCGAGCTGGAGCTGGACGCGGTCGTGGGCCCGCACCTCGACGGGATCAACATCTCGAAGGTGAACGACGCTGCCGATATGGAGCGCGTCGATCACTACCTGACGTTTCTAGAGAAGACGCGCGCCATTCCCGAGGGCCAGATCAAGCTGATCCCCTGGATCGAGAATGCGACGGCCGTCGTCAACGCCTACGAGATCTGCACGGCGACGCCGCGCACGATCGGCGCGGCAGTGGGCGGCGAGGATTACGCCGTCAGCATCGGCACGCGGCGAACAAGCTCGGGCAGCGAGCTGTTGCAGGCGCGCAGCGTGATGGTCAACGCCTGCCACGCGGCGGGCATCGTTCCGATCGACACGCCCCGCGTCGATTTCAAGGACACGGACGGCTTCGAGGAAGAGCTGCAGACGGTCCGCACGCTGGGCTTCCGTGGCAAGTTCTGCATTCACCCCACCCAAGTGGAGCGGGCCAACGTGGTCTTCGCTCCAACGGACGAGGACAAGGACTGGGCCCGTCGCGTGATTGAACTGTACGAGGACGGCGTGGCGCGCAACCTGGGTGCCGTCGCGATGGATGGTGAGATGATCGACAAGCCCGTCGCCGATCAGGCGCACGCGCTGCTGGAGTGGGTCGAGCGGATCGAAGAACGTGAAGCGCTGCTGCGCTGAGACACGCTTAAAACCCGTCGCGCGCGCGGCGCGCGCCGGGGCGGAACGGAGTCGTCATGGCCGGCGTGAGTGACGTGCGCGAAATCCTGAGCGGCGACGGCGAAGTCGGCGTGGAGATCGTGCGCAACGTGCGTCGCTGGGTCGATGACAAGGTCGTGCCCAACGCGAACGAGCTGGAACACTCGGGCGAGTTCCCCAGCGAGCTGCATCAGGACATGATCGACCTCGGGATCTACTCGATCACGTTCCCGGAGCAATACGGTGGGCTGGCGCTGTCGTTCGAGACGTACTCCGCCGTGATCGAGGAGATCGCGCGCGGCTGGATGGGGCTGGCGGGGATCATCAATACCTCGGTGATCGACGGCTGGGTGATCGACACTCATGGCACGCCGGATCAGAAGGATCGCTTCCTGCCAGGCCTGGCCAGCGGCGCGATCCAGGGCGCGTTCACGATTACCGAGCCCAACGCGGGCTCCGACGCGCAGGCGATCCGCACCTCGGCGAAGCGCGACGGCGACGACTACGTGCTGAACGGCAACAAGCTGTTCGTGACCAATGGAGACCGGGCCGGGCTGTTCTTGACGATGGCCAAGACTGACTCCACTGCGCAGCCCCGCCATCGCGGGATCAGCGCCTTCCTGGTGCAGCCCGAGTCCGAGGGCTTCCAGGTGGCGCGCGTAATCGACAAGCTGGGCTACAAGGGGCCGCAGACGGCGGAGTTGTTCTTCGAGGACCTGCGCGTGCCGGCCGGCGATCTGCTGGGCGGCGAGGAGGGCCTGGGCTTCAAGCAGATGCTGAGCGGGCTCGAGATCGGCCGGATCAACGTGGCCAGTCGCGGCGTGGGGGTGGCGCAGGCCGCGTTCGACGCCGCCATCGTTTACGCGCAGCAGCGCGAGACGTTCGGCAAGCCGATCGCGGAGCACCAGGCGATCCAGCTCAAGCTGGCCGACATGGCGACAAACATCCGGGCCGCCCGCTTGCTCACGCGCGACGCGGCTCGCACGAAGGACGCGGGCCGGCGCGCCGACCTCGACGTGGGGATGGCGAAACTGTTCGCGACGGAGGTCGCCGTCGAGGCCAGTCTGGAATCGATGCGGATCCACGGCGGCGTGGGTTATACGACGGAGTTGAATGTGGAGCGCTATTACCGCGACGCGCCACTGATGGTGGTGGCGGAGGGCACGAGCGAGATTCAGAAGACGGTGATCGCGCGGCGGCTGCTGGAGCTTTACCGGATCGACACGTAGCGCACGCTGGGGCCGCACTTGTGGGCGGATCCGCTCTCGTGTCACGCGGAAGGAACTGAAGATGTCAACCAAGGAAACCTTCGGTCGCTATCTGGAGCAGTTCGAGGTCGGTGAGGTGATCGAGCACTGGCCCGGCCGCACGATCACCGAGGCCGACGACATCCTCTTCTGCGCGCTGACGATGAACCAACATCCGCTGCACTCAGACCGCGCCTTTGCGGCGTCGACGCAGTTCGGGCAGAACATCGTGGCGGGGCCTTACGTCTACAGCCTGATCTTCGGGATGACGGTGCCGGTCGTGAGCGGCAAGGCGATCGCCAACCTGGCCACGACCGACATGAAGCACACCGGCCCCGTGCACCACGGCGACACGCTCTACGCGCACACGGAGATACTGGCGGTGCGGGAGTCGAAATCGCAGCCAGATCGTGGCATCGTCACGGTCAAGACCTGGGGCGTGAACCAGGACGGCGAAGAGATCCTGGAGTTCGAGCGCGCGGTGTTGGTGCCGAAGCGCGAGGGTTAGGCGTCCTCGCGACTGGCAATTCGCCAGAGCCGCGCATCTTGATCCACAGCGCTCGCGGCTACGAGCCATCTGAGACGCCAAGTGACCTGGGCGTCCGTGTCCCAGGAGACGCCGATCGACTCAATCAGGTGCCGGCGCATCTCAGCGATCGGCGCGGGTGCCAGCGACAAGAACTGAACCCCTAGAACGTTGTTTTGGAGCAAGTCCAGCAAAAACGCCCTCGTCCTTACTGTCCGGAGTTCATCCCCGGCGGACGTGAGCGAGACCTGATCGGATCCAAGGTCGACGACGCCGATGGACTGGAGTGTCTGGTGCAGATAGCCCCTGACGACAGCCTGGCTCCGAACCCGCTCGAAGCTCTTGAAGACCCAGTCCGCCAGATCGCTCCCCTGCTAGGACTCTCGTCAGCGATGAAGTCCAGGAAGACCAAGAGAGTCTCGAAGTACCGTGCCTGCCCACCGGGCAATGGCCAGAGAACGACGCTCTTTCCATCACCCTGTGGGGGACGATCCGCATCCACACCTTCCGGATCGCCGAGACTGAGGGAGTAGACGGGCAGCAGGTTCCTCCGCACGCCGATCTCGTTCGCTGCCAACAACTCCACCAGCCGCTCTCCCCCGATGAGGCTGATCGGCACCTTCGAACCCGCGGTCGCCTCTTCGACGGCATCTTTGGTAAAGCCGGCGGTCGTGATGATGAGGCCTTGTTGATCCGACGTCAGGCTTCCGCGTAGCTCGCGTACGACCCGGGCACCGACGTTCTCCACCACACGCTTCACTTGGATGGCGGTCTTGACGCGGGTCACTCCTCCGACGGTCAAGGTCGCCTCAGCGTCAATCCCGTGGTCACCCACATACCGCGTAACCACGACATCCTCGAACCCGATCGCCTCAAGGAGTCGACCGACAAGAAGTTCCAGTTCACGCGGGTGAGTCGCGTGCAAAACCTTGAGGAGCTCGGTTAGAACAGCCTCATTCTGTCGCTGGACCTCGTCATGTATTGAAGAACTCTGCGGTGGCATCACCAGAGCGTAGGCGGCCCACTCACCGGAATCGACCTCACAGGAAAACAAGAATATGTTTCGGTACCTCAAACCCATTTTCGCCGGATCAGGGAGAAGCCGACCTAGTTTCAGCCGCCGACGTTGACGCGGGTCTGGTTGAGGCGGAGCAGAGAGATCTCAGGCTCGATGCGCCAGCGGTCGCCCTCATAGACGGCGTGCAGGGGCGGGGATTGGGCGGCTCGGTCGGCAGTGCCGACGCGCGTGCCGCCGTTAGCCC
This sequence comes from Dehalococcoidia bacterium, assembly GCA_963577225.1. Lineage (GTDB taxonomy): Bacteria > Chloroflexota > Dehalococcoidia > Bin125 > Bin125 > JAPUIR01. Next base: position 6,914 of record CAUYZA010000008.1, read on the forward strand.
AAGCTCAGACCGTCTGCGGTGAGGGTGTCGCCATCGACGCTGCCGAGGACCTGCACGATCTGATCCGTCCAGGTCACGCCCGAGGCTGACGTCGTGTCGTCCCGGGCCGTGACATCCAGGCCGACCACGGACAGCGAGTCGCCGCCGCACTGCGGCGGGAACGACTCGGCCAGGAGGCTGCAAAGGCGCACTTCATCGTTTGAGGCGACCAGGAAATCATTGACCAGCACGGGGCCGTCGATCGCTGGGGTCAGCGCCTCCGCAACGGAGATGCCGAGGCCGACTGCGCTGGACGGGCCCGCGAGTGCGGTCTCCCCCAACGGCGCGACATCATCCGCGTCTGTAGCTGCGGGTTCGCTGCCGGCGCAGGCGCCCAACGCGATGGCGGCGGCAAGGCCGATGCCCAGCCAGGCAGCACGCGCGCGGCTCCCTGCCCGAGTTATTTCTGCACTCTTCATTTCGCTCTCTCCAAACCCGTTATTTTACGACATCGATCGGCTCGACGACGGCGAACTGCCGACGGTTCCGTGCTTGTTAAGAGCGGTACGCAGAGGCCGACGCCCGGACGACAAAGCTAGATTCGCGGCTCTAATGGCCCTCGTGGCTCCCGTGGGCCTCGTGATGTTGGCTGGCCGGGGCCTGCCGTAGGATCCGGCTCGTCGCCCGCCGGCAGGGTTTGGAGAAAGTCGATCTCGCTGGGCTGCTCGCCGACGCAGCTGCGCTCCACTTGCACGGTGGAGAAGTAGGCCCCGTAGTCGTCACGCAGCAGGCCGGCGATCCGTTCGAGCAGGTCCTCGGCGCTCGATTCGTCCACGAGTACGTGCGCCGAAACCACGGTTCGGCCCGAAGTCAGGGTCCATGCGTGAATGTGGTGCATGTCGACCGCTCCTGGCAGTGTCTCGACATCGTGCTTGAGCTGGATCAGATCGAGATCGCGGGGAGCGGATTCAAGCAGGATGTCGACGGACTCGCGGATGATCCCGACAGACGCGTAGAGCAGAACGACACCGAAGGCGATTCCGAGGACCGGGTCGATCTCCAGGAAGCCGGTCGTCTCGATCACGATCGCGGCCACGATGATGATCAGGCTGCCCACGAAGGTTTGTACGACGCGCCAGATAGCGCCCTGCAGGTTGAGATTGCTGCGATCGCCCTGAAGCAGCAGCGTGAGCGAAATTACCTCGGTCACAAGACCGCCGATGGCGATCCCGATCATCGGCAAGGTGGCAAGGTCCTGCGGATCGCCCAGCCTTAGGGCACCCATCGTGAGGACAAGCACGGCCATTGCAAGCAAGAACAGCCCGTTGAGGAAGGCACCGAAGATCTCTGCTCGCAATCAGGCCGAAGGTGCGGCCGGGGCTGACTGGTCGGCCCGCCAGGTAGGCGGCAGCGATGGCGATTAGAACGCCGCCCACGGCCGAGGCCGTGTGAAACGCGTCTGAGAGCACCGCCACGGACCCGATCAGGATCCCCGCTACGAGTTCGACGCCGAAATAGATCCCGGTCAGAAGCGCCGAAACACAGAGGCGCGGCGGCTTTGAGGGGCCAGATGATGGGCGTGTGACATGCCAGCCTCCGTCGAGCTCCCTGCGTTTCAGCGAGGCCAGGATGTTAGGCGACGAAGGAAGTCCGCGTTTAAGCGCGGGCGCGGAGTTGTGGTCTAGCCGTCGACGTTGACCTGGGTCTGGTTGAGGCGCAGCAGAGAGAGTTCCGGCTCGATGCGCCAGCGATCGCCTTCGTAGACGGCGTGCAGGGGCGGGGATTGGGCGGCTTGCGCGGCGGTGCCGACGCGTACGCCTGACTCGGTGGTGAAACCGTCGATCAGGAACTCGGCACGCTGGCCGTCGCTTTCGAAGCTGAGGAAGCTGTTGAACTGGAAGCCCGGGTCGTCGTAGGACTGGGCGACGAGCGCGACGGACTCCTGGACGTCTGAGCGCTCAACTTGGCTCTGCAAGTCGCTGGAGATCAGAGACCAGACGTCGTCGGCATCGCCGGCTATGAGCGCCTCGAAGAAGTCGCGCACCAGAGCCTCGATTTCAGCTTGATCCTGCTTGTCCGCCAGCGCTGGGGGAGCGGCAGGCTCGTCCTCGGCAGCAGGGGAGGGCTCGGAGTCGGCGACAGTCGTGGAGCTGGAATCGGCGGACGATGCAGCGGGAGGATCAGAGTCGGCGGTGGAGCCATCGCCGCCGCCGCAACCCGCGATCAGCAGAGCGCCGCCGAGGGCGATCAGCGCGAGTGCCCGGCGAGTGTGGCTGAGGGCGGACGGCCAGTGCGACTGCAGTCGAGGCATGGCTGCGATTGTCCCGAGCGTCCGCAGCCGGGTCAAACACTTCCGGGTAGAGAAAAGGTGGGGCTAAATCACTTCGCAGTCTTTGAGCGTGGCGATCTTGTCCCACTCGTAGCCCAGGCCGAGCAAGAGCTCTTCCGTGTGCTGGCCGAGTTCGGGTGCGGTGTGGCACGGCCTGACCGGCGTCTCCGACATGCGGATCGGCGAGCCCACGACGCCGACCTCCCCCAAGCTGGGGTGCTCCAGCGTCGTGATGTAGTCGTTGGCCAGGGCTTGGGGGTCGCTGGTTGCGCCTTCGTAGTCGTGCACCGGGCCGCAGGGCGCGCTGGCCTCGGTCAGCAGATCGAGCGAGTCGTCGCGCTCGCGCTTGGCAAAGGCGGCGTCGAGTTCCGGCAGTAGTTCCAGCCGGTTCTCGGGCCGGTCGAATTGGGTCACGAAGCGTGGATCGTCGATCAGGTCGGGGCGCTCGAGCGTATTGGCCAGCCCGGGCCACCAGCGCGGATCGAGCAGTCCGATCGTGAGCGACCTGCCGTCCGAGGCCAGGAAGTAGGCGAAGATCGGGTTGCGACGCTGGGGCGAGGGAGTCTGGACGCGGCCGCGCATGAAGCGCACGAGGTGGGCGCCCCGCAGCGCGAGCTGCGAGCCGAGCAATGAGCTATCGACGTGCTGGCCGACGCCTTGGCGGTCGCGCGCGACGATGGCGCCGACGATACCGAGCGCCAGCAGCATGGCGCCCGTTTGGTCAGCAATGCCGCCGACGACGGTCTGCGGTGGCTCGTCGGGGCCGCCGCCCATGTTGGACATGATGCCGCCCATGCCCTGGCCGATGATGTCGAACGAGGGGCGGTCGGCGAGCGGGCCGAGTTCGCCGAAGCCGGTCGCGCTGGCAGTGATGATCAGCGGGTTGTGCTTGCGCAGCGCCTCCAGGTCGAGGCCGAGGCGTTGCATGACGCCGGGGCGGAAGTTGTCCGTGACGACGTCGATCTCTTTGACAAGCTTGTAGACGATCTCTTTGCCTTCGGGCGTGCGCACGTCGATCGTGATCGAACGCTTGTTGCGATTGTAGCCTCGAAGTAGGCGCGCCAGCCGTCGGGCTGCAGGCCCAGGCTGCGGCCGAGGTCGCCGTTGGTGCGCTCTTCCACTTTGATCACGTCGGCGCCCATGTCGGACAGCAGCACCGCGGCAAAGGGCCCCTGCTGATAGCGCGTGAAGTCGAGGATGCGAATCCCGCCGAGAGGGCCTTCCATCGCGATTCTCCTGTTTTTCGCTGCTGCTGCCGGACTTGCGTCGCTGTCGGTCTGCGGGGTTCGCCCGATCAACTCGGGGGCGCGAGCGCGGCGTCTTCCGCCTCACGGTAGCGATCCATGCCCAGCGTGCGGGCGATTTCGTCGACGCTGAGCGGTTCGTGCGCGGCGAGATCGACGCGTCCCGTTTCGGCCAGTTCGAGGTAGAGACGACGCGTCTCGGCGATCAAAGAAGTCAGCGTGCCGAGCTGGATCGTGAGCTGATAGCCGAGCGCGAAGGCCTCGTCGCGGGTAAGCAGCGCGGAGTTGAGCAGGCGTGGCGTATCGGGCAGCAGCTCCGCGGCGCGTTCGATCTCGTCGGTCGTGCCGAGCCCATCGATGAAGATCAGATCCGCCCCCTCGTCACGGTAGGCGGCGGCCCGCTCGACGACGGCGTCCCAGCCGAGCGGCGCCAGCGCATCCGTGCGGGCGATGAGCACGAGGTCCGGATCGCGGCGCGCGTGCACGGCGGCGCGAACCTTCTGGACCATGTCTTCGACGGGGATGACCTCTTTGCCGGCCATGAAACCGCAGCGCTTGGGCGAGACCTGGTCCTCGATGTGGAGGGCGGCGACGCCGGCACGCTCGTAGCGCTCGACGGTGTGGGTGACGTTGACGGGGTTGCCGTAGCCGGTGTCGGCGTCGGCGATGACGGGCACGTCGACGGCGCCCGCGATGCGCTCCGCGTTGGCGGCCATCTCGTCGAGACCGAGCAGGCCGATGTCGGGCAGGCCGTACGTGAACGCGGTGCCGAAGCCGGTCATGTAGACGGCGTGGTGGCCGGCGTCTTCGGCGAAACGGGCCAGTCCGGCGTCCCAAACAAAGGGGGCGAGGGCACCGCCGTCGGCCATGAGAGCGCGCAGGGCGGCACCGGGGTGGGTGGAATTGGGCATAGGAATCTCCTGCCTGGCGACGGCCAGTCTAGGAGGCTCGTGCCGCTACGAAGGAGCGGCGTTGACTCTTTGGTCGCTCGGGGAAAGCTCGCCGGGGGTTGTCGGGTCGCTCGGGGAAGGCTCGCTGGGGTTGTCGGATCGCTCGTGGAGAGCTCGCTCCCGGGCGGGTTAGCCGCCCTTGAACTCGGGCGGGCGACGCTCGCCGAAGGCGGCCAGGCCTTCGCGGACGTCGTCGGTGTAGGCGAGGCGGTCGAAGAGCAGTTGTTCGATGCGGAGCCCGTCGCCCAACGGCGTCTGAGCGCCGCGCACGGCCGCTTCCTTGACCGCACGCACGGCCAGCGGACCGTTGGCGCAGATGCGATCGGCGATCGCGCGCGCCTTGTCCAGCAGCTCGCCCGGTTCGACGACGGCGTTGACCAGACCAATGCGGAGGGCCGTCTCGGCGTCGATCGCCTCACCGGTCAGCAGCATCTCCATCGCCAGCGCGCCGGGCAGCAGCCGCGGCAGGCGTTGGGTGCCGCCCCAGCCGGGGATGATGCCCAGGCCCACCTCGGGCTGGCCGAAGGTGGCGTTGGTGGAGGCGACGCGCAGATCGCAGGCCAGCGCACACTCCAAGCCACCTCCCAGGGCCATGCCGTTGACCGCTGCGATCAGCGGCTTCGAGACGTACTGGCCACGCATGATGGTGGGCGGCATGACGTAGCCACCCTTGGCGGGATCGTCCATGAGGGCGGGGATCGTGTCCTTGAGGTCGGCACCGGCGGAGAAGGCGAGATCGCCGGAGCCGGTCACGATGCCGACCCACAGCTCGTCGTCCGCGTCGAAGCGAGCGCAAGCGTCGCCGAACTCCTGGATCAGCTCGCGCGAGAAGGAGTTGAGCGCCTTCTCGCGGTCGAGCGTGATGGTGCAGACGTGTCCATCGGTTTCGTATTTGAGCACCATGGCAGCGCCCCCTTTCGTGCGTGAGCGATCGCGCCCGCGCTGGCTAAGACTCGCTGTAGTCGAAGACGCCGTGCCCGCTCTTGCGGCCCAGCCGACCGGCTGCAACGAGACGACGCAGGATCGTGGGCGGCGCGACGTGGGGGTCGCGCAACTCCTCGAACATGCTCTCTGAGACATCGAGCAGCACGTCGAGGCCGACCAAATCGCTAGTCGCGAGCGGGCCCATGTTGTGGCCGAGGCCGAGCCGGCAGCCGCGGTCGATGTCTTCCGCGGAGGCGACGCCCGACTCCCACATGCGCAGGGCGTCGAGCGCCATGGGCACGAAGAGTCGGTTGACGATGAAGGCGGGGGTGTCTTGCGCGGCGATCGGCGTCTTGCCGGTGGCGCGCACGAACGCCTCGGCGGCGTCGATCGCCTCGTCCGAGGCGGTCAGCGGCCGCACGACCTCGACCAGCGGGAGCACCTGGGCGGGGTTGAAGTAGTGCAGACCGACGGCGCGCGCGCGCCGCTCCGGTGCGAGCGCAACGGCAATCTGCTGGATCGGGATCGACGAGGTGTTGCTGGCGATGAAGAGCGCCTTGTCGGCAACGGCATCGATCTGCTCAAAGATCATGCGCTTAAGTTCGAGGCGCTCGGAGGCGGCCTCGATCACGGCATCGACCGTGGCCAGCGCGGTCATCTCGGAGCTCGTCTGGAGGCGGGCCAGGGCGGCGTTGCGATCGTCGTCGCTGATCCGGTCGCGCGAGACAAGCCGTTCGAGTCCCTTGCCGATCGACTCGAGCGCGCGTTCGAGGGCGGCGCTGTCGATGTCGATCAGTGTGGTGGCGACGCCGGCCAAGATGGCGGTCTGGGCGATGCCGTGGCCCATCGTGCCGGCGCCGATCACGCCGAGCGTCGAGACGGGGTTCGTATCGGATTCAGCCATGGCTGCTCCTTGGGGGCGCGGGGGGGCACCCTCTGCTGGAGGGGGATTGTCGCGGGATGGCGGGGCGGGCGCTAGTACCTAGACGAGCTGGGGATCGCGAAGGCGCTACGAGGGAGCGCTCGGCTAGAGCGCGCCCAGATCGTCGGGGATGGTGAGTTGGGAGTAGCTGCGGAGGTGCGCAAGGATTTCGGCGCGGATCTCCTCGTAGCGCAACTCGCTGGTGGCCTCGAAACGGATGGTCAGGTTGGGACCCGTGTTGGAGGCGCGGATCAAGGACCAACCCTCGCCGCCGCCTGACGAAGTGGGCGTGAGGGGAAAGCTGATCCGGGCGCCGTCGACGCGCAGGACGTCATGGTTTTTTTCGAAGTGGTCGCCGGCCGCTTCCGCGATCTGGAACTTGACGAGGTCATCGCAGGGGACGGGAATCTCCGGCGAGGAGACAAAGACCGGCAGGCCGCCGAAGACCTGGGAGACGGACGGGGCATCGGCGACGATCGTGGCGATCAGGCAGGCGCCGTAGACGGCGTCGTCGAGGTTGTAGTGGTCGGCGAAGTAGTAGTGGGCCGACGGCTCGCCACCGAGTATGAAGTCGCCGTGACGCATGCGGCGCTTGGCGAGCGAATGCCCGGCAGGTCCGATCTCCGTCGTGCCGCCGTGCGCCTCAATGTCGCGAATCGTGCTGAGCGAGGTTTTGACGTCGACCAGGACGGTGCCGCCGGGGCTGCGCAGAAGCGCCTCGCGGGCGAGCACGGCCAGGATGGCGTCCGGGTCGTGGCGCAGGCCCTTCTCGTCGACAACGCCGACGCGGTCGCCGTCGCCGTCCCAGGCCAGTCCCAGGTCGGCTCCCTGGGCCACGACGGCGGCACGCAGTTCCTCCATCGTGGCCGCCTCTTGGGGGTTCGGGAGATGCTTGGGGAAGGTGCCGTCTGAGACGCCATTGATCACGACGACGTCACAACCGATGCGGCGCAGTGCCTCCGGCCCGGTCAGGGTGGCGACGCCGTTGCCCGGGTCGGCGACGACTCGCAGCGGGCGCGCCAGCGGGAAGCGCTCGGTCAGGAGGTGGAGGTAGTCGGGTTCGATCTCGCGCGACTCGACCAAACCGGAGCCGGTCTCGAAGTCGCGCGCGCTGGCCAGTTCGTAGACCCGCGTGATCTCGTCGGGCGAGATCGGAATACCGTCACGCTCAAGCAGCTTGAGCCCGTTCATGTGGGTGGGGCTGTGGCTGGCCGTGATCACGGCTCCGCCGTTGACGCCCCAGTGCGCGGCCGCGAAGTACATCAGAGGCGACGGCGCAAGGCCGATGTCGATCGCGGAGACACCGGCGCCCGTCAGCCCCTCGACGAAGGCGGCGCGCAACTCGGGCGACGACGGCCGGTTGTCGTTGGCGAGAACGATCTGGTCGCTGTCGTAGTCGCGGCGCAACAGCGTGGCGTAGGCGGCGCCGATCAGGTGCGCGGCCTCGGGCGTGAGTTCCGTACCGACCGCGCCGCGAATATCGTAGGCGCGGAACATGTGGCGTGCGAGCGGCTGCCCGTCGGTCATGACATTCTCGCTGGTCGCGCTCCGAGCCATGGGGTGGACGTCACGGCAGAGGCTCGCCCGCGCCGTCGGGGATGCGGACGGAGTCGTGCTGGCGGAGCGCATCGAAGATGGTGTCGCGGATCTCGGTGAAACGTTCGAGCGTCTCCGCCTCGATCCGGACCGAGAGATGAGGCGTCGTGTTGGAGGCGCGGACGTGGGCCCAGCCGTCGGGGAACTCGATCCGGGCGCCATCGATCTCGGAGACCTGGTAGTCGTCACGGAAGCGGGCAGCAAGTGCGTCGGCAACACGGAACTTATCGTGATCGGTGCAGGGCAGGGTCAGCTCCGGCGAGGTGACGAGTCGGCGCATGCCCTGGAAGTGTGCCGAAAGCGGTGTGCCGGCGGCGGCAACCAGCTTGGCGATTGTGCAGGCGGCGTAGACGCCGTCGTCGAGGTAGGGGTAGTCCTCGCCGAACATGAGATGCCCGCTGACTTCGCCACCAAACACGATCTGCTCGTCGCGCATCTGGCGGCGGAACATGGAGTAGCCGGTGCGAGCCAGGACGGGGACGCCCCCGTGTGCGCGGATGTCCTCCAGCGGGCTGCGGGAGGTCTTCATGTCGCAGAGGATGCGCGCGCCGGGATGGCGCGTCAGCACATCGCGGGCGATCAGTGCCGTGGTCCAGTCAGCCTCGTAGCGCACGCCCTGCTCATCGACGACCCCGATGCGATCGCCATCGCCGTCCCAGGCGAAGCCGAGGTCGGCGCCTTCGCTGACCACGCGGGCGGCGAGCTCGACCATCGTCGGCGCGTCCTGCGGATTCGGCAGGTGGTTGGGGTAGCCGGGGATCAGTTCGGTGTAGAGCCCGATCACATCCGCGCCCAGCGCCTCCAGCGCACGTGGACCGCTGAGGGCGGCGACGCCGTTGCCCGGGTCCACCACGATGCGGAGCGGGCGAGCGAGCGTGAAACGCTCGCGCAGCATCTCGATGTAGGTGTCGTACGGAGCGATCGTGTCGACTGCGCCCAGCTCGGCGGGCGCTGCTTCCGCGAGGGCGCCCGCTTCAGCGATGGACTGGGCGATCGCCTGCACGCGCACAATCTCATCCGGTAGCAGCGGCATCGCCTCTTCGCGCAGCAACTTGAAGCCGTTGAACTCGATCGGGTTGTGGCTTGCGGTGACGGAGACGCCGCCGTCGAAGCCGCCGTCATAGATCGTGAAGTAGGTCAGCGGGCTCGGGGCCAGTCCGAGCAGTGAGACATCCGCCCCAGCCGTCCGCAGCCCACCGCTGAGCGCCTCGCAGAGCACTTCCGAGGTTGGCCGGTTGTCGCGCCCGACAGCGACGCGTAACCGCCGCCGACTGCCGTACGAGGGCGACAACTCGTGCAGATAGGCCGCCAGCGCCCGGCCGATCAGGCCGGCGGTGGAGGGCGTGATCTCATCGTCGGCGGCGCCTTGCGACAAGCCACGGATGTCGTATGCGCGGAAGATATGCGGCGGGATTCGATCGTTCGGCATGGATCCATCGTACCGAAGCGGTCTCGCGGGCCAATCAAGGTTTCCCCTCGTTCCGTCCCGCTCGTCGGGACACGGCGTGCCGGACTCATTCAGATTGACAGTGTTTCGTGCCGTTCTTAGCATCCCGGCTGTCCGTCGGGGGCTGTGGGGAGCCATTGTCGCCGCAGATTGCGATCGGCCCCTTTTAAGGAGACCCGACGGAAGTGAAGATGGTTTCGGTCGCGAACGGCCGCTTTGCGGCGAAAACGCCCGAAGCCGGCGATCGAGCAGACTGAAGCGAGGCACCAGAAGATGCTGGCCCACCTGGGCTAGCATGCGCGGCGCGGGAAATATCTGAAGGCCGGCACCGTGTGGTGTCGGCCTTCGTCGTGAAGGAGACCACATGGGACGCTTAGACGGGCGAGTCGCCCTGGTAACCGGCGGCGGGCGTGGAATCGGCCGAGCGATCGCACTGGAGATGGCACGCGACGGGGCCAAGATCGTGGTTTCCTCGCGCTCGCAGGCGGAGTTGGACTCCGTCGTGGCGGAGGTGCAGACGATCGGCAGTGACGGCCTGGCCGTCGTCGCCGACGCGATGGATAAGGATGCCGCTCGCGCGCCGGTTCATCGGGCCATCGAGCACTTCGGCCAACTGGACATCGTGGTGGCCAATGTGGGCGGCGTGATCGGAAGCGGCCACGACCCCTTCGAGCATGACGACGGCGACTGGGAAGACAACGTCGTTCTCAACCTGACGACGACCTACTGGACGACAACGGCAGTGCTGCCGCACATGAAAGAGCGCGAGTTCGGCCGGATCCTGACGATCGGTTCGGGCTTCGCGAAGCGCAGCGGGGGCACGCTGTCGTACACGACCACAAAACACGCCCTGATCGGCTTCACGCGCTCGTTGGCGGCCTCCTGCGCGCCACACGGGATCACGGTCAACTGCCTCTGCCCCGGCTACACCAACACACAACTGGTGGATTGGGAGCGGATGGGGCGCGGCCGCGGCACCGATGCGGAGGAGGCGCACGCCTGGGCGGCGTCGCAGAACCTCGTCGACCGCGTGCTGGAGCCCGAGGAACTGGGCCCGATGGCGAGTTTGCTGGCGGCCCCAGAATCGTACGGGATCACCGGGCAGGTGATCAGCGTCGACGGAGGTTACCGCGTCTAGCCGGGCCCAGCTGTCGATCTCGGAGCGGCATCCCTGCAAATGATGTGAGTGGGTTCACGGGCGTGGAGTTCGGCGGGGGAGCCGATCCAGTGGTTGCCACTGAGGACCCCCATGCCCAAGGTCGCCGTTTTCGTGCTCGGCGTCGCGCTGTTGCTTGCGCCGACGCCCGTCCGCTCATCCGCCGAGACTGATGCCCCCAGCCCGATCCAGTTGCACTGGGGGCTGGCCGGAGTTTGTCTCGTCCGGTCCCACCAGTGCGCTGGTGCCGTTGCTGGCGAACGCGCCCGCGGCGCAACAGGGAACCATCGCCTCCGTCTTTCATTGGGGCGATGCGACGCGCGCGTGGGACCTGGTGGCGCGCGGTGGCGCCAGTCCGCCTCAACTCCCTGCAGGAGCTTCGTAGTGGCAGCGTGTATTGGATCCGCTCCACGCTGAACTTCGCGCTCGAGCCCCCTGCGGCGCTGCCCTCGATCGCCCAACAAGCAATGCGCGAATCCGGTGTGGAGATCGTCTTGGTCGGACTGCCTTCCCTGAACAGCCTTGAGGGCATCGGCCACGCGATCGTGGAGCTGCTGGAAGAAGATCCCACCAGGACCGTTCGGATGCGCGGCGTGCGGTTGTTCATCCTTAATCCCGCTTCTGGGGATCCTGCGGACCGGGGCTTTCCGGGGGCGGCCGCGCTTGCGTCGCCGAGCCGCGAGATCCGGATCTACGAACTGATCACCGCCCGCGACTATGATCTCGTCTTTTTGGGGGCCTACGTCATGACGGTGCATGAATTCGGCCACATCTTCGACTTCGCAGATGGTAGAGGGGCGAACGCCTCGCTCTCCGAGTGCGCGGGCATCACCGACGGGGAGGTCTGCGCCAGTCAGTACAGCGGCCTGTACGCGGCCGCGCTGCAGTTCGACTGGAAACATCGCGACCGGATCGGCTAAGGCCCAAAGCGCGGAACGGGGGCAGCGGGGCTTCAGTCGAGCGGCGGCTGTACGTCGGCCCAGGGCAGCGACTCTTCGAGCGCGGCGGCGACGCGGAAAACGGTGGCGTCCGCGCCAGGGCGGCCCACGATCTGGATCGCGGTCGGCATGCCATTCTCGTCAAAGCCGGTGGGGACGGAGGCGGCCGGTTGCTGGGTCAGGCTGAAGGCCGTCGTGTAGAGGATGCTGACGGCGAAGGCGTTGATCCGCTGCCCCTCGATCTCGCGAATGATCTCGCCGTGGGGGTAGGCGCCGCGCGCCAGGGTCGGCATGAGCAGGACATCGTAGTTGTCGAAGAAGGCGCGCATCCGCGCCCGGAACCGATCGACGTTGGCGTAGGCCTTCGCGACGTCGGGGCCGGAGAGCGCAGCCCCTCGCTCGATATTGCTACGGGCGTAGTCGGTCAGATCCGACTCCGAGCCCGCCACAGCCTCGGCGTAGTTGGCGGCAGCGCCCGCGGAAGAGATCGGACCGTAGACGCGCAGCGGCTCGTCAATGGTGGGCGCGGCCTCTTCCAGCGAACCCGCCCTCTCGCCCAAGGCCGCAACCGCGCGACGGGCATTGGCGAGCACCGCTGCGCCGGCGACGGCATGGCCGCCGAGGTCGGGGCTCCAGGCGAGGCGGAGGTCGGCGAGGTCCGTTGCGTCGCAGACGGCGAGATAGTCGTCGGGCGATTCGGGCAGCGACTGCGGATCGCGCGGGTCGGGGCCGGCCATGACCTGGAGAGCGAGCGCGGCGTCGCGCACGGTACGCGTGAGCGGGCCGTCGGTCGAGATTTGGCTCATGCCCGCCCCCCAGTCGAACTTGGGGATGCGGCGACCGGTGGGCTTGAAGCCGACGACGCCGTTATAGGCGGCCGGGATGCGGACCGAGCCGCCGCCGTCAGTGCCGTGCGCGATCGGGCCGAGGCCCGCTGCCACCGCACTGCCTGCGCCCCCGCTCGATCCGCCCGCGATGCGGCCGGGGTCGAACGGGTTGCCGCAGGCGTCGCCCAACTCGTTGGAGGTGAAGGCGGCCATGCCGAACTCCGAGGTGTTGGTCTTGCCAAGCAGGACCGCGCCGGCCGCGCTGAGACGCTCCCAGAGGATGGCGTCGCGCTGGGCGACGTTGTTTTCGTAGAGCTTGGAACCGAACGTCGTACGCACGCCCTCGACATCGACGAGGTCCTTGAGCGAGAGCGGGACGCCGAGCAGCGGCGGCAGGGCGTCGAGCTCTCCGGAGCTGCGGGCTTCGCGGTAGCGGCTCTCTGCGTCAGCCGCGGCCGCGCGGGCCCGATCGTCGGTCACGGTCAGGAAGCAGTGCAGGCTGGGATTGAGCCGCTCGATCCGCTCGAGCGTTTCCTCCGTCACTTCGACGGGCGACGCCTCACCGCTTCGGTAGAGTTCCAGCAGGTCCAGTGCACTGGTGTAGGCCATTGCTGCTGTTGGCGACATTGGCGCAGCATAGGCGGGGAGATTGGTGGTGGCAGAGAGCGAAGGCGAAGCGCGACGCTCGTCGATTCGGGGGCGCTCAGCGGAGGACTTGGCGCAGTCGTTCCACCTCTTCGGGCGGGTGGAGGCGCCACACGCCGAGTCGCCGATGTACGCGGAGCTGTCGTACGGCGTCTCTCAGGAAAGCCGAACTGTTGGCGCTGGCGGCGGAGACGCGCGTTGGACAGCCGCCGCCCAACATGCTCTTTGCCGCCGTGCACTTCCTGCTCTTGGCGGGCACGGATCATCGGCTGGCGGCGCACTATCCCGCGATCGGCGGCGCTGATCGACCCTTGGAGCCAGCCTTCCCTGGACGAGGCGCTGGAGGAAACGCGAGGGGGGATACGTCGATCGTGGTCTTCGCCACGCACGCGCTCTATCAGCTCCTTCGCGAAGAGCGAGTGCGGTTGCTCAAGAGTATGGAGATTTCGCGCAAGAGACCGGGACGCGCGTCGACTTCATCTCGATGGAGGCGTCGGGGGCGGACTTCTCTGAAGTGATCCTGAGCACGTACGGGCCGGACGGGCGTGGCACGCGCAAGCTGGCCGACGCGAACGGCCACGGTCGCTGGCTGGAGTGGTTGGAGCCGAGCTAGCCGACCAACGACTCGAGGATGCGGCCCATCTCGTCGGGGTCGTCTTCCATGACGGTGACGGAGTGCAGCTTGGTGCCGGCTTCGGCTTCCTGGTCGAGGCGGGCGATGCACTCTTCGGTGTTGCCGACGAAGCCGAACTGGTCCAGCATCTCCTGCGGCAGCGCCTGGGCGCCGGCTTGCGCGCCGCCGTCCTTCCAGGCGGCGCGGACGGCGTTGGCCTCGTCCTCATAGCCCTGGCGACTGAGCTGTCGGTAGTAGAAGTCGCCCATGCGGGCGCAGTAGAAGGCCAGGGTGCCGGCCTGGGTCATGCGCGCCTTCTGCACGTGCTCGGCGCTGTGGGCGACGGTGACACCCCCGGGCGCGCGCACCGTGAAGTCGGCGGGGTCTTTGCCCGCCGCCGAAACCCAGCCGTTGACCTGGTCGATCTCGTCCTTGAGCCGGTCGATCGGGATCATGACGGGCAGCCAGCCGTCGGAGATCTCGGCCGTCATCTGCACGCTCTTGGGGTTGAGCGTGGCGAGATAGAAGGGCAGCTTCTTGCGATAGGTCTCGAAGCGCATCGTGAAGCCGCGCTCCAGCTTGAAGAGTTCGCCGTCGTAGTTGAGCGGCTCGCCGGAGAAGAGGATCTGCATGATCTCGACGGTCTCCCGCATGCGGCGGAAGGCGGGCTGGAACGGGATGCCGTGGAAGTGCTCGATCACCTGGGGGCCGCTGTTGCCCAAACCGACGATCATGCGGCCCTCGGAGAGTTCGTCGAGCGTGCCGAAGTGCTGCGCCAGCGCGGCCGGCGTACGTGAGTAGATATTCACGATCGACGTGCCGAGTTGGACGTTCTTGGTCACTTCGGCCGCCTGCACCAGCAGGGTGAAAGCATCGCGCCCCCAAGCCTCCGCCGCCCAGACGGAGTCGACACCAACTTGGTCCGCCACCTTGACGCGCTCCAACGAGCGCTCGCGGTCAATCGATCCTTGCCAGTCAAAGCCGATGCCGATGCGTCGTGCCGCCATGAGAATCTCCCGCTGAATGGGCCCGTTGAATGGGTTCACGTTCGCCGGGCAGGATACGGTCCCGGCTGACTGCCGTCGATTACGTGGCACGCCCCATCGCGAGCAACGCGTACGCTGCGCATGGCGGAGGAAGCGCGAGGACCGAGTGCGACGCCGTGTCAGACACCTGCCGCTGCTGCTGCTCGTCCTGACGGTTTTGGCGCTGGCCGCCTGCAGCAGCGGCGACCGATCCTCGAGCGATGGGCAGTCGGATCCGGGCAGCCAATCTCAACAAGCGCAGAGCGACAGCGAAGGGACCGGCGCGACCGATCCCTCGCCGCGCGGCGCGGCAGGGCCCGGTCGGATCGACCTGCCGAACGCCAACCGCCCAGCTAGCACCGGCGAGCCCGTGCCCGCCGCGGAGGCGGGCGAGCAAGCCCCCGGGCTGGACGTCGAGGCGGTCAGTCGGGCCGTGGTGCGCGTCGAGACGGCGCTCGGTCAGCCCGGCAGTGCCGGATTCCAGACGATCGGCTTCGGCACCGGATCAATCGTCGATCCGAGCGGCCTGATCCTGACCAACTTCCACGTGATCGACCCGGCGATTGGATACGACACGCTCCTGATCGCGACGACGGCGGAGCTCGATCAGGTGCCCCAGACGCGTTTCATCGCCGAGGTGCAAATCGTCGATCAGTTGCTGGATCTCGCCGTGCTGCGACTCGTGAGCGAAATTGATGGCAGCCCGCTCAAGACGGACAGTCTCAACCTGCCGATCCTGCCGCTGGGCGACTCACGGACGGTGCAGGTGCTCGACCGGGTCTTGGCCTTCGGCTTCCCAGACATCGGCGATGAAACGCTGACCGTCACGACCGGGGCGATCATCGGCTTCTTGGCCCAGGAGGGCGTGCCCCAACAACGGGCCTGGTTCAAAACCGACACGACGATCTCGTTCGGCAACAGCGGCGGCGCCGCGGTCAACGAACGTGGCCAACTGGTGGCCGTCCCAACGCAAGGCCGCGCGAACGAACTTGGATCGATCGCGCACCTGCGTCCGATCGAGCTGGCACTCCCGTTGATCGCAGCGGCACTGCGAGGCGAGAGCAACAACCCCGGCGGCGGCCCGCTGCGACGCGACACGTCGGTCTTCGACATCGCCTTCGGTCTCGATTTCGACCAGGACGGCACGCTGCTGGAGGCGCGCTCGACGTTCGACTCCGCCGTGACCGATGTCTTTTACAGCTTCCGCTTCCAGGGATTGAGCGACGGGGTGAGCTGGGTCGATCGTTGGCGGCGGGACGGTGATCTGATCCCGGAGTTGAGCGGGCCCCGGCCGCCGTGGGCATCGGGCGAGGCCGGCGCGTTCCTGAGCGGGATCAACGACCCCGGGGGGTTCGGCGACGGCGTGTACACGCTGGAGGTCGTGTTCGAAGGGGAGTTGGTAGCGTCGCGCTCGTTCACAGTCGGCACGGCGGTGGTGCCGGAGCTGACGGTGGGGGGGCTCCGCTTCGAAGGGGCGATTCGATTGGCCAACGGCGAGATCGAGCTGAGCCCGATCCTCTCCACGAACATGCGCAGCCTGATCCTCTTCTTCGATTACACCAACGCGACGCGGACCAGCAGCTTCGAGGCGATCTGGTCCCGCGACGGCCTGCAGCTCAGCCGGTTCGGTCCCGTGCCGTGGGACGGCGGCGCGGAGGGCACATGGCTGTTGGCCCTGGACAACGAACGCGGCTTCCCGCCAGGCAGCTACCAAGTGGATCTGATCTTCGACAGCGAAACGCGCGGTTCCGCGATCACCACGATCGGGCTGGACCACGATTTCGGGGACAACGAGTTGATCGCGCCGGGCGATGAGCTGAGCGGCGAACTGGGGGAGGGCGAGGTTGCGGCATTCCGCGTGGTTGACCTGATCGCGGGGCGCCCGCTTCGTGTCGCGATCAGCGGCGCGGGCGACGCCGATCTCTACGTCAAACGTGGTGAGCAGGTCAGTCCAGACGAATTTGGTCTGGGCTGGGACGAGGCGGGGCTGCAGGCGCCGTTCCTCGACGGATCGGATGAGTCGGTCCTGATCGGTGAGGTGGGGCCAGGCGAGGAGTGGTTCGTGGCGCTGGTGGGGTTCGACGAGGGCAGCACTTTCACGCTGACGGTGGAGCAACGGGTCGGGGCGGAGTCGAGCGCGCCGCCGCTGGTTGAGTTCGCGCGGCAGTCGGGGGTCTTGGATCAGGCCAACCCCAACGACGAGTACCTGGTCGACGTGCCGGCGGGGACGAGCCTGCTGACGCTGGTGATGACGGGAACGGGCGACGTCGATCTCTACGCGCGACCTGGTCAGGCCGTCGCGGCGGGGCAGATCGGAGCGCGGGCCGACGGCCCACTGTTGTGGTCGCCGTACAACCTGGGCTCGAGCGAGCAGATCAACGTTCAGGATCCAGCATCGGGGCTCTGGTTCGTGCGGGTTGAGGGCTTCGACCTGCCGGCGAACTACACGCTGGAGGTCTTCTTCGACACGCTCGTGACGGCGCCCCTGCCGCGGCCGGTCACTCCGATCGATCTAGCGGCGGGCACCCTCGCCGAGGATGAGGTCGAGATCCTGAGCTTCGAGTACGCGGGCGGGGGCAACGTGCTGGCCTTCGCGATCGGCGGCAGCGGCGACGCCGATCTCTACGTGCGTTTCGACGCCGAAATCCGGTTGGATGACCTGGGGCAGGCGTACAACGGCGCCGACTTCCTGGCGCCCTTCTTGCTGGGCTCCAGCGAGACCGCGATCTTCCCGCAGCCAAAGGCGGGTCGCTACTCGATCGTGGTGGCGGGCGCGGCCGAGTCGAACACGTTCGATCTGGTGGTCTACGAGCTGATCGAGCTGCCGGAGACGTTCGGCATCGACCCGCTGCTGCCGGGCGAACCGGAGTCGTTCGCGATTCGGCGCGGCGAGGCGCCGCTGCGCGAGATCTTCGTGCCGCCCGGCGCTGCTCGACTGGAGGTGGCGCTGAGCGGAGGGGGCGATGTCGACCTCGTCTTGCGTTACCTGGAAGCGCCGGACCCGTCGCAGTACCTGGACCCGGCCAACGGGCCGGACCTCTTCACCGCGATCACGATCGAC
>CAUYZA010000009.1:0-23656 GCA_963577225.1 Dehalococcoidia bacterium
ATCGCCACCATCGCCACCCTCGCCACCCTCGCCACCATCGCCACCATCGCCACCATCGCCACCATCGCCACCATCGCCACCATCGCCACCATCGCCACCATCGCCACCATCGCCACCATCGCCACCATCTGCCGCATAGGCCGCTCTCTGTTTCTCCGGCCGGTTATGTTCTCAAACCAGTCTGCAGGGCGCCGCCGGCCCCGGACGGCTGAGGACATCCCCTCCGTCGCGCCCGCGACACTACGGCCCGTGACGCTTGACACCCCCCCAAGTGCTCCTTAGTCTTTTTTCTTGTCCCCATTGAGTCTCCGTCGGTCCTTGGGACGCGCGCGGCGACGCACTGGGTCACCTTACAATTGTGAATAGTGGTGTTGAGTGTCCACGCGCGTGTTCGCAATCCGCGAGCACGCCGCGTATTGGACGATCGCTCTCCAATGGACTCTGACGAGCCACCGGAGGAGAGGCGATCGCTGAAGGATGTACATGCCGGGACCGTAAAGTAGGTCAAGCGACTACGGCGCACGGTGGATGCCTTGGCACTTTGAGCCGATGAAGGACGTGGTATGGCTGCGATAAGCCACGGGGAGCTGCCTAACAAGCTGATCCGTGGATTTCCGAATGGGGCAACCCGACAACGGTCATACGTTGTCACCCCGGACTGAACACATAGGTCCGGAGGAGGTAAGCGGGGGAACTGAAACATCTAAGTACCCCGAGGAAAAGACACCATTCCCCTAGTAGCGGCGAGCGAACGGGGAAAAGCCCAAACCCACACTGCCTAATGGCGGCACAGCCTCTGCTGTGTGGGGGTTGTAGGGCGATCGATGCAGGCCGTGCCGGTCTGCCAGCAGTTACCAAGTGATGCGATAGAGGAAGGTCCCTGGAACGGGCGACCAAAGAGGGTGAGAGTCCCGTACTCGAAATTGCACCACCTGCTGCGATCGTTCCTGAGTAGCACGCGACACGAGAAAGCGCGTGTGAAGCTGGGGAGCCCACTTCCCAAGGCTAAATACTCAAAGTGACCGATAGCGGACAAGTACCGTGAGGGAAAGGTGAAAAGAACCCCGGAAGGGGAGTGAAATAGTTCCTGAAACCGTGTGCTTTCAAACAGTTGGAGGATGCCTGCGGGCGTCTGACAGCGTGCCTATTGAAGAATGAGCCGGTGAGTTACGTTTTGTGGCGAGGTTAAGCCAAGCAATTGGTGGAGCCGGAGCGAAAGCAAGTCTGAATAGGGCGATCAGTCGCAAGGCGTAGACGCGAAACCAGGTGAGCTATCCATGGCCAGGGTGAAGCGGGTGTAATAGCTCGTGGAGGCCCGAACCAATGTCTGTTGCAAAAGGCTTGGATGAGCTGTGGATAGAGGTGAAATGCCAATCGAACTTGGAGATAGCTCGTTCTCCCCGAAATGCCTTTAGGGGCAGCGTCGGCGTAAATCGACCATGGAGGTAGGGCTCTGACTGGGCTCGGGGGCGAAAAGCCTACTAACCCCAATCAAACCGCGAATGCCATGGCCGCGGCGTCGGCAGTGAGACAGTGGGGGATAAGCTTCATTGTCGAAAGGGAAACAGCCCAGACCATCAGTTAAGGTCCCTAAATCTCTGCTTAGTGGGAAAGGATGTTGAACCGCCCAGACAACCAGGAGGTTGGCTTAGAAGCAGCCACCCTTGAAAGAGTGCGTAATAGCTCACTGGTCGAGTGGTTCGGCGCCGACAATGTAACGGGGCTCAAGCAGAGTACCGAAGCTATGGACGTCGTCCTTGGACGGCGTGGTAGGGGAGCGTTCCGTTCAGCCGAGAAGGCGGACCCGCGAGGGCCGTTGGAGCGGACGGAAGTGAGAATGCCGGCATGAGTAGCGAAAGGCGTGTGCGAACCACGCCCACCGAATACCTAAGGTTTCCTACGGAAGGGCAATCCGCGTAGGGTTAGGCGGGCCTAAGCCGAGGACAGTCGTCGTAGGCGATGGACAGCCGGTTAACATTCCGGCCCCACCGTTTGTACGTTTGAATGCTAGGGGGGACCCGGGTTGGTAACTGGAGCGTGCCGATGGACATGGTGCGTCGCTAGAGCGTAGGCAGCGTGCGGGGCGAAAAGACCGCGCGATTAAGCGGAGGCTCTGGCGGAAGCGGCGACGTCAGTCAAAGCGACTTCCGGTGATCCTATTCCGGCCAGAAAAGCCTCGAGCATGAGTGCAGGCGGTGCCCGTACCGCAAACCGACACAGGTAGGTGGGGGTAAGTACCTTCAGGTGGACGAGTGATTCCTCGCTAAGGAACTCGGCAAAATCGCTCCGTAACTTCGGGAGAAGGAGCGCCCTGGGCGGCCGGCGTCTTCGCGGCGTCGTGTTGGCTGGGGCCGCAGCGAGCAGGCTCAGGCGACTGTTTAACAAAAACACAGGTCTCTGCTAACGGGAAACCGGACGTATAGGGGCTGACGCCTGCCCAGTGCCGGAAGGTTAAGGGGAGGGCTTCACGGCCCAAACCGAAGCCCCGGTGAACGGCGGCCGTAACTATAACGGTCCTAAGGTAGCGAAATTCCTTGTCGGGTAAGTTCCGACCCGCACGAAAGGCGTAACGATCTGAGCACTGTCTCAGCGAGGAGCTCGGCGAAATTGAAGTGGCCGTGAAGATGCGGCCTACGCGCAGATGGACAAAAAGACCCCGTGGAGCTTTACTGCAGCTTGGCATTGAAGGCCGTCATCGGATGCGTAGGATAGGTGGGAGGCATTGAACTGGGACTTGCGGGTCTCAGGGAGCCATCCTTGAAATACCACCCTTCCTCTGGTGTCCTTCTAACACCTGTGCAAGCAGGTGGACCCTGCCTGGTGGGCAGTTTGACTGGGGCGGTCGCCTCCCAAACTGTAACGGAGGCGCGCAATGGTTCCCTCAAGGTGGATGGAAATCACCTGACGAGTGCATTGGCATAAGGGAGCTTGACTGCAAGACAGACACGTCGCGCAGGGACGAAAGTCGGCCAAAGTGATCCTACGGTTCCGAGTGGAAGGGCCGTGGCTTATCGGATAAAAGTTACCCCGGGGATAACAGGCTTATCTTGCCCGAGAGTTCACATCGCCGGCAAGGTTTGGCACCTCGATGTCGGCTCGTCGCATCCTGGGGCTGGAGTCGGTCCCAAGGGTTGGGCTGTTCGCCCATTAAAGCGGCACGCGAGCTGGGTTCAGAACGTCGTGAGACAGTTCGGTCTCTATCCTCTGTGCGCGTTGGAGAGTTGCGAGGATCTGCCCCTAGTACGAGAGGACCGGGGTGGACGAACCGCTGGTGTGCCAGTTGGCGAGCCTATCGCCACTGCTGGGTAGCCACGTTCGGAAAGGAGAAGCGCTGAAAGCATCTAAGCGCGAAGCCCCCCTCAAGATGAGCTCTCCCACCGGTTCAACCGGGTAAGGTCACGGGAAGACGACCCGTTAGATAGGCGGCATGTGGACGCGCGGTAACGCGTGCAGCTTAGCCGTACTAATGACCGAGGGCTTGACCTACTTTGCGATTCCGGCAGTACATCGATTCAGCACTCACCACCATCCGCTATTCACACTTGTCGCATTGCGGGATGGAGCAGCGGTAGCTCGTCGGGCTCATAACCCGAAGGTCGCAGGTTCGAATCCTGCTCCCGCTACCAACACGAACAAGGCCGCGCCACCAGGCGCGGCCTTTTCGCGTCTCCACGCCAGTAACCCGTTACAGCTCCCGCGCCAGATCCTCGTCCGCCCCCGCGAAAACCAGAATGTCCTCCGCCTCAATCGGCTGCGACCGCACCGGATTCAGCTGCACCTCATCCCCCCGCACCACGATCAACAACCGGCGCGTCCCCACATCCTCCAGCTCGCTCAGCGCCTTGCCCACCAGCCGCTCCGGCGGGCTATAGGCTCCGATCCCAAACGCCTTCGTCAGCGGCAGATAGTCCTGGGCACTCGCCACTCGTAGCAAGTGCGCGAACCGCTCCCCACCCTCCCGCTCCGGTTGCACTACGCGCTGCGCCCCCAACCGACGCAGAATCGTCGCGTGCCGCTCACTGCGCGCCTTGCAGTACACCGCCGGCACCCCCAACGACTGCAGATTCATCGTCGCCAGCACCGACGCCTCCAGCACCGCCGTCGCCACGATCGCCACATCCATCGCGCCCACGCTCAGATCGCGCAACGCCTCCTCATCACGGATATCCGCGATCGCCGCACGCGCCGCCACCGACGCCACGCGCGACACCTCTACCTCATTCGAATCTACCGCCAGCACCTCGTGTCCCTCCTGCGCCAACGTGTGCACGAGCTCCGAGCCGAAACGACCCATCCCCAGTACGGCGATCTGCATGGCTTTCCCCCTTGCGTCCCGATCGTACGCTCGGCCATCACGTCACAACACCGCACATCCCCGACACGGAAACGCTCCGACAACAGTCGGTCCGCCGAGCCCGACCGCAAACTTAGCGGCAGGACCCAGCTCGCCCCCGTGTTAACGTGGCTCAGTCCGCTGCGGCGAACCGCCGCTCCTGACGCGTGGCCCTATCGTCTAGTGGACCAGGACGCCAGCCTTTCAAGCTGGTAACACGGGTTCGAACCCCGTTGGGGCTACCACCCGCCACCGCGGCCGCCGCAACTCGCAATCTCCTCCACCCTCCGCCCCTCGCCCGCCAAGCTCCCTGGCCCGGGCGGCCGCCATCGCTCTCCTCGTCGCCTGCCGCGGCCCTAGCCTCGCCGACCAGCCCGCGCCCCCGAGCTGCAGGCGCGTGGCACCTCATCGCCGCATCCCACAACGACCACCCATCCCCCTCCCCAACATCCCCCGCATCACCCTCTTCATCGAAACTCACGAGTTCGGGGGCCACGCCGCCTGCAACAACTACTGCGGCCGGATCGGCGTTGACCCGTCCCAGATCCGCATCGCGCGCTGAGCGAGCCCACGTCTGCCACGCAAGGTTGACGACGCGCCACCTAGGCAGGAACCTGTAACGGTCTCGGGCGACTGCCCGAGGAAACGGCAGGAGCTAGCAATGGTCGACGAACGCGAGATCGGGAAGCGGGTCAAAGAGGGGATCATCGGCATGATCCGCGGGAGCGGGGAGATCACACAAACGGCAGTATCCACGGTCGCGGATACGGTGCAAACGACCCTCAAGCAAGGCGGCGAAACCGGCGCGGCAGCGGCGGAGCTCGGCGTCGGCGCCGTCAAAGGCGCAATCGATGCCGTGGGCGACGTAGGCGGCCAGGCGGCCGAGACGGCAGCCGACACGGTGGAGAAGGCGGTGGACTCCGCCGGCAAGGTGGGTGCCTCCGTCGGCAACGCCGCCAAAGGCGCCGTGATCGGCACCGTGCGCGGTTCCAGCGAGGTCGGCGTCGAAGCGCTAGGCGCGGTCGGCAGCACGAGCCGGACGGCGGTCACCGAGGCGTCGGCGATCGGGGCCGACCTGACGACGGCCGCGGTGGGCGCCGTCGAGGGCGCGATCGAGGTGGCCAAGGAGACGGGCCTCAACGTGGAAGAGGCAGCCGCGGCCGCGGCCACGGGGGCGATCGAGGCCGCCGGCGAGGTCGGCTCGGCCGCGGCGATACGCGTCCGCCGCTCGGTCGAGGGCACCATCCAAGGCGTCAAGGTCGTGGCGAACACGGCCGTCGGGAAAGAGGACTAAGCGGCGAGGAGCTGCTGACCAGCCCCTCACGATGCCCCGAACGGGGAGTGCGCTGCCTGCGCGACTCGTCGCGCGATTGTTCGACATGGGATGAAGAATCGCGCGGGCAGCGCCGGTCAGGCAGTGTCCGCTGGGGGCGACTTCCCGCCTGACTACAGCAGGCTGCTCAGGTGATGGTCGCCGATTGCTGCCGCACCACGACGAGTCAAGGCGTTCCCCGCGCTCGTTGGATAAATCGAACCCCGTTGGGGCTACCACCGATCCGACCGCGGATCCCTGCGCGGCGCAGAACAGCTGCGGATCAACATCGCTTCCAGGAGGCGCGGCGCTAGGCGTAGTTGGGGCTCTCAAACAGGATGAACGCCATGACGCAGTCCTGGTCTGACCTGTTGTGCCAGGCATGCTGGGTCCCGCGCTGCACAACTACGTCGCCCGCGACGAAGTGTACCTCACCCTCGTCGAGTTCGAGGTCGATCTCGCCCGAGAGTACGATCCCGTAGTCGATCGTCCTCGTCGTGTGCAGGACGGACCCGCCTCCCGGCATGAAGGTCAAGAGGCCAAAGGACGAGCCATCGACCGGGATCTCCACGCCGCTCGAGAGGAGGGACCGGGGGTCGTCCGCGGGGTCCTGTGTCGCCGCGGGATCAGGGTTGGACGGATCGTCGATCCAGATGTTGTCTTGGACGAAGAAGCCATCGTTCAAGTGCCCCGGCGTCTCTCCGTCGTGCACGACGTACGACTTGCCGCCGGCGTCGATCCCGGTCACGACGCGTCGAGGGGTCACTCGCCCGGCGAAAGCGCCTGCAGCAGCATCATCCGGTCGTCGTCGCCACACCCCACCAGTGCAAGTCCAACCGCGCCTACACCGGTGCGGGCACTCACTCCCAGCAGCGTTCGTCGGCTGAGGCCCCGGCTCCCCTGTCGCGTCCAATAGGTTCTCTCGCTCATCAGAGCGTCCCCAATTCGTTCAGGTCCGAGTGACAACCGCGTTTTGTCGTGTTGTACCAGACCATCGAAGAGTCTGCGACAGTCAGCAACCTTGCAGCGCGGCGTTGGAGGCTTAGGCGTGTAGCAGGTTCGCGCACACGACCGTGCCGCGCACATTGGTCTCGAAGTTGCCCCACTAGGCGTCGACGTCGACCGCCCCAGAACCCTCAACTCCTCCATCCCCTACCCTCTCCGACCACGGAGGAAGCACCCATGAGCTACCAACACATCGACGTTGAACCTCTCACCCCCACGATCGGCGCCACCGTCACCGGCGTCGACCTGACCCAGCCGATCGACTACGCCGTTCACACCGAGATCCACGAGGCCTGGCTCGAACACCTCGTCCTCTTCTTCCGAGACCAGCCGCTCAGCCACGACCAGCACCTCGACTTCGGCCGTGGCTTCGGCGACCTCCACATCCACCCCGCCGCGCCCTACGCCGACGGTAATCCCGAACTGATGATGATCCACACCGACAAGGACTCTCATCGCAACAACGGTGAGCGTTGGCACTCCGACGTCTCCGCCGACGAAGAACCGCCGATGGCCAGCATCCTCCACATCCACCACGTCCCGCCCCAGGGCGGCGACACCTGCTGGTCCAACATGTACGCCGCGTACGAGGCGCTCTCGCCCACAATGAAGGAGCTGCTGGACCCGCTCAGCGCGCTCCACGCCTCTGACTACGCCGGCCAGTACGGCGAACACACACCTCAGCGCGAGTCTCCACGCGCAGTCCACCCCGTGATCCGGACCCATCCCGAGACCGGCAAGAAGGCCCTCTTCGTCAACGAGGTCTTCACCAAGCGGATCAACGAACTCTCCCGTTCCGAGAGCCAGTGGATCCTCAACTTCCTCTTCGACCACTGCAAGGACGTCAACTTCCAGGTCCGCTTCAAATGGCAGGACAACTCCATCGCCCTCTGGGACAACCGCTGCACGCAGCACATGGCGATCTGGGATTACTTCCCCGAGACCCGCAACGGTATCCGCGTCACGATCCAGGGCCAAAAGCCCGTCTAAGCGACCTCGCTCGACGACACGCGCCCGAGCGGCAAAAGGAGACTCCGTGGGCTGGTTGGCTCGGCTCCGCTCCCCTATTGCCGCCCTCTTCTCAGGTGGCGGCGGGGACGCACGCAGCGAGCGCTGGGCCCGTCAGCCCGGCGGGCCTCTGTTCCGGCTCGAGCCCACCGCCAACCGCCTGCCTGATGGCAAGACTGTCCGCCTGCTGATGACCTTCACTCAGACGGGCGGCCGCGACATCGAAGCCAGCCTGCGCACCCGCTGGCGCGGCGCCGGCACGGACGCCAATTACGCCACCCCGCTGGTCGACATCCGCGAACACACCTACCAGACGAAGGCGGCGCTGGCCGATCCGCAGCAAACCAGCGACGCGGAGATCGACGCGCAGCAGGTCGGCTTTGAACTCGCTTTCGAACTGGACGGCGTCGAACGGCACTGCCTCTGGGTCTGGCCGCTGTTCCAGGAACGCGATGGGCGCTGGTCGCTCGAGGTCACTTCGGCCAACACCGACGAACCCGCCCGACGCTGGTAAATGCTGGCAGACGAAGGCGCAACGTCTAGCTGCGCGGCAGCCCCAGCCCTCGCGTCGCCATGATGTTGCGCTGAATCTCCGATGTACCGCCCGCGATCGTCATCGACACGCTGGTCAGGTACTGATGCTGCACGCGAGCCAAGAAGGGATCCGTCTCGTCGACGGCGCCCGCCGCCAACCCGGCAATCCGGATCGCCGCCTGCGCCATCCGCTGTTGCCATTCCGTGCCGAACAGCTTTGACATCGACGCTTCGTAGTTCGGCACCAGGCCCTGGCTTTGCTGCCAGGCGACGCGGTACGCCAGCAAACGCCCGATCTCCAACTCGATCGCCAGATCCGGCATCAGCCGCCGCGCCCGCTGTCGGGCCTCGGCGTCATGCGGCAGCGCCTTCACGTACGCGACGGCCTCCTCGAACAGTTGACGCGCCGTCACGATCCGCTCGATCCCCAAGCGCTCGAAGTCGAGGTGCTCCGCCAACAGGTACCATCCCGCGTTCTCGTCGCCAACCCGCGCGTCGACCGGCACCCGCACATCCTCGAAGAAGACCTCGTTGAAGCCGTGCATCCCCGCCATGTTGATCAGCGGTCGAATCGAAACACCGGGGCTCTTCAAGTCCACCATCAGCAGACTGATCCCCTTGTGCTTTGGCGCATCCGGATCGGTCCGCGTCACCAGCCAGATCATATCGGACCGATGCGCCCCCGAGGTCCAGATCTTCTGCCCGTTGACCACGTACTCATCGCCGTCGCGCACCGCCCGCGTCGACACGCCCGCCAGGTCCGATCCGGCCCCCGGCTCCGACAGACCCAGCGCGAAGCTGACCTCGGCTTGCAAGATGCGCGGGATCATCTCCGCCCGCTGTCGTTCCGTGCCATGCAACAACAGCGTCGGGCCGACCTGGCGCTCCGCCGTCATGTGGTAGCCGATCGGCGCCTCCGCCCCCACCAGCTCCTCGCGAAAGATCAGCTGCTCGATGATTCCCAGCCCGCCCCGCCATACTCCGGCGGCCAGGCCACACCAATCCAGCCTCGCTCCGCCAGCTTTTTGCTGAATGCCTGGGAGTACCCCTCGCTCCGGGCCTCAACGCCCTCCGCCGTTGACAACTCCGTCTCCAGAAACGCCCGCACGTCGTGGCGGAACTGCTCTTGCTCGGGACTGAAACGAAATTCCACGCGTCGTTCCGATCGACTGGCGGCTGCCCATCAAGGCCAACTCGCCGCCAGGATAGGTGCTCGCGGGCCAGGACCGCCGCGCCGGCTCATTCGTCCCGCAGCGCGGGCGCGACCTCTGACGCGAACAGCCGGATCGAATTGTCCACGGCGTCGGCGTGCATCATGCCGCCGACGTTCGGCTCCACCAGGAACCCGCTCAGTCCCAGCTCCTCCCGCAGCGAACTCAACTGCCGCCTCACCTCGTCCGGCGTGCCGAAGAACAGCCGCTCGCGGAGCAGCGTCTCATAGTCCGAACTCGCCAATGACTTGGCGGTTGCGGTGCGCGCCTGCTCCGACGCGGCCCCCTCCGCCCCCGTCGACTCGGCAAACGACGCCCGCAGCCGGGCATAGGCACGCAGCGCGCTCTGCTCGGGGATCGACCGTGCCCGCTCAGCATCCTCATGAACGAAGACCGGAATCCGCAAGTAAATATCGCCTTGCCCGGCATGACCCGCGCGTTGCCAGGCCTCGTGGTACTCCGCGATCGCCGGCGTCAGCGACACCGTCGTCATGCCTCGCAACCCCGCGAAGATGGGCAGCCCCAGCTCGCCCATCAAGGCGAAGGTCCCCGCGTTCGTCGCCGCCGCCCGCAACGGCGGATGCGGGGACTGCAATGGCCGCGGCGACACCGTGATCCCGTCCGCCTGGTAGTACTCCCCCTCGAACTGCAGCGGCGACTCCGTCCAGGCGCGACGCATCAGATCGAGATACTCCAGAAACCGCGGGCGGCTGGATTCATACTCGATCCCGTAGCCCGCATATGCCCGCGGAAAACCGCTCCGGCCCACACCCAGCCGCAGCCGCCCACCCGTCAGATGATCGACGGTCGCGACCTCCTCGGCCATCCGCACGGGATGCCCCAACGGCAGCACCAACACCGCGATTCCGATCTCGATTCGCTCGGTCCGCGCGCCGAGGGCGGCCGCCAGCACGAGTGGCGACGAGACGATCGAACCGCCCGGCGTCGAGGCATCGGCATTCGGCGGCGTGAAGTGATGCTCCGCTAGCCAAACTCCGTCCAACCCCAGCGCTTCGACAAGGGCAGCCCGCGCGAACACATCGTCGAACGCCCCCGCCTCAACGGAGTTCGCGGCTCCGGATCCCTTGCTGCCATCGGCGCCAGCCCGAATCTCGCACTCCATGACGAGGCCGATGTGCATCGACTGCTCCTCAGCGCTGCGCCGCGAGTTTAGGGCGACTAGCCTCTCTATGAGCCAGCTGCTGAGTCAGGAGCGCCTCGCGATGGTCACAACCACTCAAGCTGTCTCCATTGGCGCACCAATCGCCACGGTCTGGGCTACCTGGGCCGACTTCGGCAATGTGCAAAACTGGAGTCCCCTCGTCGCCAAGTCGTACCTCACCTCCGAGACCCAGTCCGGTCTGGGCACTTCGAGGCACTGCGAGCTCGTCCCCCGCGGCGAGGTCGACGAGACGATCAGCGGCTGGCGGGAGAACGCCCAGCTCGTCATCGATGTCCATCCCGGCGGACCGATCCCGCGGCAACAGGTCACCATCGACCTCGCCGGGCCTCACGCCGAGGAGTCCGAGACCACCGTTCGCATGACCGTCGATCTGGAACTCACTCCCGAAGCCGCCGACCGCGCCGACGCGATGCGCGACACCTTCCGCATGGTCCTGCGTGAAACGCTCGCAGGACTTCGCCATCACTTGCTGACCGGCGAGACCGTGACCGAGGCCACCGCGCTCGCTCACGATGGGCTAATCGACTGATCGCCTGCTCGCGAATGGTTAGCCGCTCGCTAGGAAGTTAGTTCGCCAGTCCGTAACATCATCCAATGCCCTGGATGCGCGACACCTTCGCCGCCTTCTCCGAACGCGACTACCGCTTGATGTGGTCCGGCTCGTTGTTCTCAACGACCGCGTTCATGATGTCGTTCATGCTCGTGCCGAGCGTCGCCTACGAGATCTCGGGCAGCAACACCGCGGCGGGCATCGCACAGCTTGGCTCCGGTATCAGCATGTTCTTCGTCGCGCCGCTCGGCGGCGTCGTGGCCGACCGCTTTCGCAAGAAGCCGATCGTCCTGGCCGGTCAGACGATTCCCGGCGTGATCATCCTGCTGATCGGGATCTTCGTGCTCAACGACTGGATCACGATCCCGCTGCTGACGCTGGGCACCCTGCTCATGGGCCTCGGCTTCGCCTTCATGGGCCCAGCCCGCCAGGCCTGGGTTGGCGAGATGGTCCCCCACCACCTGCTGCCCAACGCGGTCGCCCTGCAGCAGATCTCACAGAACATCGCCCAGGTCGCCGGGCCTCTCATGATCGCGATCCTGGTCGGCTCGTGGGTGGGCCTCGGCGGCACCTACATCTTCATGGCCTCGCTCTTCGTCGTCGTTCTGCCGCTGACCTCGCGGCTGCCCAACACCAAGCCGTCGACCCCGCCCGACCAGCGCCGCTCCGTCTCCGTCGAGTTCTCCGCTGGCGTGCGCTACGTCGCCGGCGATCGCCAGCTGCGCGTGCTCTGGGCCGGCTTCGTCGCCATCGTCGTCAGCGGCTTCGCCTTCCAGACCCTGATCCCCGGCCTGCTCGATCGCGAACTCGACCGTGATCCGACCGACATCGGACTGATCTTCCTCTCGTTCGCCGTCGCGGGCCTGATCGTCAACCTCCCCCTCGCCAATATGGTCCGCAGCCGCTGGGCCTGGCCGAGCATGATCTTCATGGGCGCGCTGATGGGCGTCGGCTTCCTCCTGCTCTCCGGCGCGTCGACCTACGGGCTGGTCCTGCTCGCTGGCATCCCGCTTGGCATCGGCCGCTCGGGCTTCATGCTGCTCGACAACTCCCTCCTCATGTCGAACTCCAAACCCGCCTTCTTCGGGCGCGTCATGTCGCTCACGATGATGGCCTTCGGAACGCAGGCGCTGCTCGCCCCGATCTGGGGTGCGCTGGCGGACTCCATCGGAATCCGCGAAACCATGGCGATCGTCGGGGTCGTCGCTCTCATCGCGATGACCCTGATGACGCTCGCCTGGTTACGCATGCGCGGATCGATCCGGCCGATCGCGGAAGTGCAGCGCGCCTTCCTCCAGGCGGACCAGGAAGCAAAGCAGAGCCTGCCGCCCGCGACAGAGGCGGCACTGCCCTTCGACTCGGCACCGGCGCGACCTGGGCACACCGAACACCCGCAAGCCGAGCCACTCGGCACGCCGCGTCCGGCGCTGACCACGCCCCCACTACCCCTACCGATCCCCTCGCTCCCGCTCCCCGACGGCGTCAAGCCACCATTCTGGCGACCGGTCCTGGCCGGCGCCGTTGCACTCGGCATGGCCCTCGGCCTCGCCGCCGCCCGTACGCCCGCCAACGGCGGGACCAACAACGACCGCCTCACAAAACCGCCTCCCGCCCCACAGCCAAGCGGCGACGTCGACCGCGCCCGCCATCGACTGGCCAACTGGCTCGACCCGCCGGGCTAGAGTTCAGCGCATCTTCTGCGGCTGCATCCGCGCGATCTCGGACGGTGCCTCGGTCAGCCCACCCTGGCCGGGCTTCGTCGGACGTTTCAGCGCCAGAATGATCACCGACGCCGCCAGCCAAAGCCCGGCGCAGCCGTAGAGTGCGCCGTCGTAGTTGCCGACGGCATCGAAATACGCCGCCAGCCCAATCGGCGTCGCCGCGCCAATCGCTGCGGTAAAAGGAAAGCCCAGACTGCGCACCGCACCCAGGTAACGGCGCCCGAAATACTCCGCCCACATCACCTCCTGGATCGGGATATTGCCCCCGATCCCCGTCCCCGTCAGCACGAAACCCGCCGCCACCCCCGGAATCGACCCGGCATTCGCCGCGATCACCACCACCACGAACCCCACCGCCGCGATCACGAAGCTCATCGACGCCAGGATCCGCGAACTGCTGCGATCCAAGGTCCAACCCCACGGCGCCTTAGTCACCATCGCTGCGATCGACATCGTCGACGACATCAGCGCCGCCGTGCCGCTACTGAACCCGTTGTCCGTCAAGAACGGGATCGTCTGCGTCAGGATCGCGAAAATGCCAACCACCGAGATCCCGAACGTCAGCACGATCAGATAGAACGTGCTCGTCCGCGCCGCCTCCCCCCGCGTGAATGAATTGCGATAGTCAGCCGCCGCTACAGCCCGCGCCTCCGGAGAGCCCTCTCCGATCACGCCGTCGGGTTGCATACCGTGGTCCTCCGGCCGGCGACGCATCAGCAACGCGGCCGGCAGCAACACGACAAGGGCCGCGGCCGCCACCACCAGCCACGCGTCGCGCCAGCCCAACACACTGATCGACAGCGTTGCCAGAGGCGGCCAGACCACCCCCGCCAACGACACCCCCATCGACGTCGCGCCCAACGCACGCCCCC
Organism: Dehalococcoidia bacterium; assembly: GCA_963577225.1. GTDB lineage: Bacteria > Chloroflexota > Dehalococcoidia > Bin125 > Bin125 > JAPUIR01. Next base: position 13,730 of record CAUYZA010000009.1, read on the forward strand.
GCTGCACCACGAACCACTTCGACACGGTCACGGTCACCACGAGGCTGCTGACCAACGCCGCCCCCGCCACGAACAACACTCCCCGCAGCAAGACCCACTCCCAGAGTGTGTCCACCCGCGAAATCAGCACCAGGGCGGGCACCATGATCGTGATGCCGATCAGCATCATCCGCCGCGCACCGAAGCGGTCCACGTAGGGCCCCAAGGCGAAGCCCAGCACCGCCATCGAGAACTGGCCCACCGTCTCAGCCAGGAACAGCTCCGTTCGGCTCCAGCCCAACGCATCGCTCATCGGCTTGGCGAACGCGCCGATCACGCCCGTCTGCGCGCCCACGGTCATGAACCACGCCGCAAAGGCCGCGCCCACAATCACCCAGCCGTAGAAGACGCGCGGGCGCTTCTCCGTCGGGACCTCGTTTTGGCTGTTGCTCATCCGTCCGGAATACCGCACCTGTACCGCCCGCAACAGCCCTGCTCACCCGAGTCCCATGCAAGCATCGTGCGACGCTCGTCCCAAACAGAGCGCGGTTCTACGGTGGCTCGTGTGAACCAAGCAGCGACCTTCAGACTCCTCTATCGCTGGTCACCCGCCTACCTGACCATGGCGATGGGGCTTCCCGCCATCACTTTGCGGCTGGCCGGGATCGACACCTCGCCCGAGGTGGCCGTCGCGGTCTTCGGGCTCGGCATCCTCTCCGCTGCCTTCCTGCTTGGCGCGGCCTCCGAAGCCTCCCAACACGACATCCCCGCCTCGCTCAGTCTGGCGCTGCTGGCCTTCGTCGCCGTCCTCCCCGAATACGCCGTCGACCTGCTGTTCGCCTGGCGCGCCGGCACCGACCCGGAACAAGCGCAGTTCGCCATCGCCAACATGACCGGCGCCAACCGGCTCTTGCTCGGCATCGGCTGGTCGTTCGTGCTCTTCGCCTTCATCGCCCGCAATAAGTGGATCGTGCGAAGTCCGCAGCGCGTCCTGACCCTGCCCCGCACGATTAATCTAGAAATCGTCGCGATGGGCCTCGCGACGCTGGTCGCCTTCGTTATCCCGCTCGTCGGCAACATCAACCTGATTATGTCAGCAGTGCTGCTCGCGATATTCGGTTGGTACCTCTTCCGCCTCTCCCGCCAGGCCGTCGAGGAGCCCGACATCGGAGGCCCTGCCGCCGTCGTCACCGACCTGCCCGCCGTCCGACGGCGCATTGTCGTCGTGCTGCTCTTCGCCTATGCGGGCTTGGCTATCATCCTCTCGGCCGAGCCCTTCGCCGACGGTCTGATCGAGCTTGGCGAGAGCCTCGGCATCGATGAGTTCTTGCTGGTCCAGTGGCTCGCCCCGCTCGCTTCCGAGAGCCCGGAGTTCCTGGCCGCGCTCTACCTCGTCTGGCGCGGCGCGGCGCGGCACGGCATGACGGCCCTGATCTCGTCCAAGGTCAATCAGTTCACGCTGCTGATTGCATCGTTGCCGATCGCCTTCGCGATCAGCGGCGGCACACTCGACGGCCTGCCGATGGACTCCCGCCAAGAGGGGGAGGTCTTCCTCACCGCAGCGCAATCGCTCTTGGGCGTCCTCATCATCCTCGATCGACGCTTCACCATCGCGGAGGCCGTCGTGTTGGCCGGCCTCTTCCTTGCGCAGTTCCTCTTCACCGACAACGACATCCGCCTCGGTTTCGCCATCGCCTATCTCGTCCTGGCCGGGGCAATGCTGATCCGGCGCTATCAACTGATCCCACCCGTCCTCGCCGACGCCTTCTCACGCGGAGCCATCCCAGCGGACGAGCCCGAAGAGGCGGAGCCGCAAAAGGCCGATCCTCAGCAGGCCTGACGGACCACGCAGTGCCGGCCATCGTTGACGACTAGGAAGCCGCGGGCGTGTTTTCGTGCAGGAACGCGCGAATCGCCTCGATCGTCGCGGGAAGCTTCTCGGTCGAGCGCGCATCGACGTCGAGACAATGCGCATTCTGCGCGTCGGCGCAGATCTTCCGTGCGATCCCAGTCGGGTGGAACGCGTCGCTGCCGGGCAGCACCAGTATCGGGTCGGCGATACGTTGCACCGCCAACTCGTTGACCGTGAAGTAGGGCGAATTCGGGGGCCAAATCCCATCCCGGAAGTCCACGACCAGCGCGATGTACGCCTCCCGCCGCAGCGACAGCAGCGCGGCGCGGAATTCTTCGTCATCGTGTAGCCGCTGCGCCCAGGGTCCACCGGCGTTCTTCATCATGAAGATCGGCTGCTCCTGCGCGGCCTCGATTACGCCATCCAATCCCTCCGCCCGGGTCACCCGAATCGTGTCGTTGAACATGTCGTAGAACGTGTCCATCGAGTTGCTCTCGTCGAGCCCAACCGGATCCTGCAGCACCGCCGCCGAGATCCGAGCCGGGGCCTGGTCCAAGAGGTTCAGCGCGTAGGCGCAACCGATACAACCCCCCATCACATGCGCACTGGTGACGCCCAGTTCGTCCAGTACCGCCAGTTGGTCGCCGAGCGCCTGCTCGTAGGAAAACGGCGTCAGCGGCGCCAGGCTCTTGCCGGCGTAGCGCTGGTCCATCCCGATCACCATGAAGTCGTCGCTGAACTCTGTGATCGCGTTGATGGCGCTGTGCTCCCAGAAGTCGATCTGACTGTTCACACCGCCCGGCGCCAGCAGCAGAAACGGGTATCCGCTGCCGAACACCTCGTAGTGGATCACGGCGCCGTCGGGGCGGATCAATTTGGGCATCGTGTCGGCTCTCCTCGAGTATTTCGCTCCTGGGCAAGAGTTGAGCCCGAAGCTAGACTCGGAACCACTGCACCCGCAACCAGACCGGCACAACATCCGACACCGGCGGGCGTCGTCGCGGGATGGGGGAGATTCATGGTCGCCACTTCTGATCCGCTGACGCTGCAAAACCTCGACATCACCACCACCGACCTCTACGTGGAGCGGGGCTACCCCTGGCAGGCCTGGGACCTTCTGCGCAAGAAAGCGCCGGTGTTTTGGTACCAGCGCCCCCGCTTCGAGCCGTTCTGGGCGATCACGAAGTGGGAAGACGTCTCGCACATCTCGCGTCACCCCGAACTCTTCTCCAACACGCAACTGCTGCGTATGAACGACTCCGAATCGATCGCGATCGGCGAACGTGGCCGCGAACGCAGCGCCAACCGCTACGGCGGATCGCCTAGCGACCCGCCCGATTTCATCTTCATGGACCCGCCCCAGCATCGGGCGCACCGCGGCCTCGTCAGCAAGCACTTCACCCCGCGCATGATGAAGACCTTGGAAGACCACTTCGAGGAGATGTCGGAGAACTACGTCAGCCACTTCGCCGACGTGGTGGTCCAGCAAATGGCCGACAAGGGCGAGGACGGCGTCGTCGACGTCGTGCATGAACTCTCGGCCAAGCTGCCCGTCGCCGCCATTTGCGAGATGGGCGGCGTTCCGCAAGAGGACTGGGAGCAGATCTTCCACTGGACCGAGACTCTCGTCGGCGCCTCCGACCCTGAATTCCGCCTGCCCGGCGAAACGCGCGAACAAACCACGGTCCGCAACCGCAACGAGTGGAACGACTACAACGAAACGCTGATTGCCAACCGCAAGGCCGAAGGCCTCGGCGATGACCTGCTCAGGACCTTGCTGCAGGCGGAGGTCGATGACCGCGAGCTGACGCCGCGCGAGATTTCCAGTTACTTCACCCTGCTCCTCTCCGCCGGCAACGAGACGACCCGCAACTCGATCACCGGCGGGATCAAAGCCCTGCTCGACAACCCGGAACAATTGGAGTGGCTCGTCTCCGAGCCGGACATGATCCCCTCCGCCGTCGAGGAGATCCTGCGCTGGACCAGCGTCGTGATTCAGTTCCAGCGCACCGCGATGGAAGACGTCGAACTGCGCGGCCAGACGATCCGCAAGGGCGAGTCCGTCGTCATGTGGTACCCCTCCGCCAACCGCGACGAAGACATCTTCGACGACCCCTACAAGTTCGACATCGGGCGCGACCCCAACGACCACTTTGCCTTCGGAGGCTACGGCGAGCACTTCTGCCTTGGCGCCAACCTGGCGCGCTGGGAGATGCGCTCTATCTTCCACGCTCTCCTGCCCGTCCTGCCTAAACTGCAACTCGTCAGCGAGCCGGAGCTGGTGCCCGGTAACCTGCACGTCGGCGGGATCAAGCGAATGATGGTTCGCGCCGGCGCCTAGTCGCTCTCGTGCAACGAGCCCAACCGGCAGCCCCAAGGAGACTCGCGTGAAGGCCATCGTTGACCACTCCCTCTGCGAGGGGCACGCCAAGTGTATGGAGCAGGCACCGGACGTCTTCGACGTTCGCGACGACGACCTCTCCCACGTGCTCATGGACGACATCCCAGAAGAGCAGCGCGCGAAGGTTGAGCGCGCGGCCCACATCTGCCCCCGTGCGGCGATCACGCTCGAGGACTAGGTGCTCCTCCGCCTAGCGCTTTAGCGCGGCGAAGACGAGCTCCAGATTGGCCGGGTCCGGCTCCAGCTCGCCCACCGGGAACGAATGCACCACCTCGACGACGGCGTCGTTGTACGGCGTCGGCACCTCGGCCTCCCGACCGCGATCGGAAACGTAGCCGTTGAGGAAGTCGATCTCGGTGCGCCGCTTGCGCAGCACGTCTTGCAGGAACGACGGCCGCCCCTCGCCCATCGCGTCCGCTCCCGCGATCAACTCGGCGCTGAGCTCCTCGACGTTGCGGCCCTGGGCCGCATCGACAAACTTGTCCGCCGCAATCCCCCAGACCCCATCGATCTCATGGCCGTGGGCCCGCCCCACCTCGATCGCCTCCGCCGCCACCCGCACGCAAACCTCACGCGTATCGTCACGACGGCGCACATCGGCCGAGCCGTAGCCGGTCAGCCCGGCGATCGGGTTGGCCATACAATTGACCGCCAACTTGGCCCAGCGCTCGCCCCAGAGGTTCGTCGTCACTTCGCTGCCCTCCACGTGGTTGAGCAGTTCCACGATCTCCTCAGCGCGGTCGGTCACACTCCCATCCAACTCACCAACCTTGAAACCCAGTGTTCGTGTGTCCGTGCGCAGAGCGTGGCCGGGCTCGTAGAGCCCGGCGCCGATCGTGATCACGCAGCCCAACGTCCGCTCGCGACCCGCGATCGCGGCCACGCGTTCGTCGTTGATCCCGTTCTGAAAATCGACGACGCAGCCCTCGTCCGCCAGATACGGCGTGATCAGCTGCGTCGCCCACTCGGTGTCGTACGACTTAACCGCCACAAACGCGAGATCGAAGGGCTCGGAAACCGACTGCAGCTCGGCAATCTGTAACGCTTTCACATCAACGGTTATGTCGTCTTGGCCGGCGACCGAGAGACGCAGTCCATTGCGCTTGATCGCCTCGATATGGTCCGCCCACTGGTCGACGAGCGTCACGTCGACGCCGGCTTTCGCCAGCAGCCCGCCCACCACGCTGCCGATCGCCCCCACCCCAATAATCCCAATTCGCGCTGCCATGCCTGCCTCCTTGGAACGCACCCGGGACGGGCAGTCTAGGTCAGGCCCGGCTGCACCTTGCGAGCGAGCTCGAGCTAGCCAGCGTGCGCCGCGCGGTAATGCTCCGCCAACGCGTCGCCCCCGAAGTCACCCTCCGGGTCGCGCCAGACGGAGTGGATGTGGTTGGCATCGTTCTGGGTGTTGTCGTACTCGACCAGGAAGCGCGGCGCCTGCAGACGGTAGTAGTGCCCCTCGCCCCGCTCCATGCCGCCCGCCCAGGCGAAGTGGATCGCGTCAAAATCGGCGCGAATCTTGGCATGCTCCGGCTCCATAAGGTCGTCCGGCAAGCGCTCGATGTACTGGTGCACCAACGCGCGCAACGCGTCCTGCTCCCCCTCCGACATCGACGACGCCGGCAGCCCTTTAGGCGTCGACGTGAAGCGCGCCGCCTCCAGCGCCGCTTCATCCAGTCCTGCGCGCGCGCGACGCTTCGCCAGCCCGTCCGGATCGGGTCGCATGCCCATCATCTCCCAAGCCGGGCGCGACAGAACCCCGTCTTCGACGCGCGGGCGGTTGCTCTGCAAGATGTCGTCCGGCGCGACCGGCGATAGCATGGCTTGCGCCAGACGTTCTTCCGGCAGCAGGCGCAGCAACTCGCGCCCCAGATCTTCCTCGCCCGCCAGCGGCCGCAGCGTGTAGTCACCACCCAACGGCGACTCCGCCGGATTGGCGCCGAAGAACACCGGCGTCGGCGAGACGATCTGCCCACCCGCGACGGCGTACTGCACGCAGACGTGATGCCCGCCGAAGCGCCAGGCCCAATCGTCGTCGTTGGGGTCGCCAAAGAACGAGAAGTAGTACCGGTTCGGATCGCGCACGCGCAGCTCATCCTCTACGCCCAGGCGCCCACTTGAGCCCCAGCTCTCCTGCAAATCGAGCGGATTCTCCAATCCCATGATCGTCGTCGCCGTCACGTAGGCGCCGTGGCTCAGGCCGCTCGCCAACAGCCGCTGTCCAAGCTGCTGTTGCGGCGGACTGAGCACCTGCAGCGACACCCCCTTGCGCACGTTGGGCGTGAAGAACCAGCGCCGACGCTCCTCCTCGTCCAGCAGCGACTCGCAGGCCAGGTTCCGCTGCCCTGCGTCCAAGGCAGCTACGAACGCGCGCGCCGCCTCCGTCATCCGCTCCAACGTCGATCCCGTGTCCTGGGCCATGGCGCCCTCCTTTAGTCGAAAATCTTGTAGTCGCTCAGGTACGGCAGCTCAACGAGCTGCGAATACGGCGCGACTCGCGAGAGCTCGTTGCGCACCGGCGCCATCGCATCGTCCGCAGTCATGTCGTGCGTCATCGGCGGCATCCAGTCGTCGTGGTGGCCCAGCATCAGCCGCGGTGGGCGCAGCAAGTCGGCCATGCGCCCGACGTACTGCGCCAGGGAGCCCTGGATCGGATCCCCATCGATGTTGCCCCGTCCCGCCATCGCCACGATCGCGAAGTCCGGCCGCGCGTCGTGCAGCAGGCCCGTCCAACAGCCGGACGTGTCTTGCCAGAAAATGCTGCCGTACGGCGTCTCGATCAGATAGGCCAGCGCCCCGCCGTCGCGATCGGAGCCGATCGTCGAAGCGCGATGGTCCTGCATCTGCTGCAGCGCGGCCGGGTCCGGCTCCACGGCCTGCTCGCCGATTCCGCCACCCCGGCTGGCGCGCACCTCCATCTTTTCGTGCTCGCAGAGGCCATAGTCGCCCAGCACCACTTTGCCCGTGTCCCAGGAGCCGCCCACCCAGATGCACGAATGCAGACTGGGGATCACCTTCACGCTCACGCCGGGCGCGAGTTCGTAGCGCTCTCCGCCCTGCGACGGCATCAGCTTCGCCGCATCGACGCCCGCCTCGCGCAACACCCGCGCGCTCTCGTTCGAGCCGATCACCCGCGCCCCAGTCTTGGGCGCGACCGCCTCCACCCCGGCGATGTGGTCGAAGTGCGAGTGGCCGACCAAGACGTAGTCGGCCCGCTCGACATCGGCCGTCGTCATCCCCACATCGGGCGCCAAAGGCACGCGGTCCATATAGGCGTCGCAGAACACGACGAGGTCGTCGATCGTCAAACGAAACGTCGCGCATCCGAGCCAATCAAGCGTCACGGGCATCGCGCGCATCCTCTCCCGCAGGGGGTGGCAAAGAGACTAGCAACCCAGCAGCAGCCCGGCGGAGGCTCAGACGTCCAGACGCAGTAGCCGTGCAGCCGTCTCACTCGCGATCAGATCGTGCTCGGCATCGGACCGCGACTGCCGGGCCAATGTATCGACGGGCGTGCGGTCCCCCATGTCGAAGGGATAGTCGGTGCCCACCACGACGTGGTCCGCCCCCGCCAAGTCGATCAGGTGGCGCAAGACCTGATCGCTGTACACGAGATCATCGAAGTAGAGGGACTTGAAATACTCGCTGGGCGGCCGCTCGATCGCCTGACTCGCCTCGGCGCACGCCTCCCAGCCGTGGTCCCAGCGGCCCACCAGCGAAGGCGTCACCCCACCCCCGTGCGTCAGGCAGACCTTGATGTTGGGATAGCGCGCGAACACCCCACCGAAGATCAACGACGCCGCGCAGATCGCCGTTTCGACCGGGAAGCCGATCGTGTTCTGCGCGTAGTAGCGAGGCAGCCGATCCGCCCCGGGCGGCGACGACGAGTGCACAAAGATCAAGACGTCCAGCTCCGCCGCGCGCTGAAAAAACGCGTCGAACTCCGGCTCATCGTAGTTGCGCCCGTTCACGCTGGCCCCGATCTCGACGGCCGTGAAGCCGTACTCGTCGACGACGCGCTCCAACTCGGCGATCGCCAGCCCGGTGTCCTGCATCGTTATGTTGCCCATCGGCACCAGCCGATCGGGATGCGCGCGGCAGGCTTCCGATACCGCGTCGTTCAGGATCGCGGACACCTCGGCACCCAAGTCGGGTTCCGCGAAGTAATAGAACAGTCGCGGCATCACCGAGAGCGCCGCCATGTCCAAGCCCATCGCATCCATCTCTTCGAGCCGCAGCGAAAGATCGACGATGCCGGGATCCATCGCATCCGGCAGCCGCCCCGGTCCCCGCCAGTTCAGCGGCTGTGTACGACCCGCCACCAGCGCGTCGAGACCCGCCGCCTCGTCGCGATAGACGAGCGCTTGCCAACGCTCGGGGTCATCGCGCACCAGGTCGATGAAGCGCTGTGGGATGTAGTGATTATGGATGTCGATCAGCATGGTCACCTACCTGACGCAGGCGAGCCTAGTCGAGCCGGACAGCGCGCGTCATTCGAACGAGGCCGCGAACGCCAGCAACTCCTCGCGATCAACGTTGACCGCCTCGATCACGATCACCAGATCGTCGCGCTCGCCAACGTCCACGGCCCAGACCAATGTGCGCCGGTCGCCATCCGCCAGCTCATAGCCGGCGTGAACGCCGATCATGATCGTCGCGCCCTCCCACAGCACCGCCGGCACGCCGTCGCGCCGGAGCCGCTGACTGATCAGGATCTCCGACTCCCCCGAACTAAAGAGCGCCTCCGCGTGTGTCGCCCGGCCTCGGTCGCCGCCGCCGGACATCGAGCGCACATCGCCGATCGGCGAGACCAAGTCGGCGTTGAGAAAGGGCTCCGAAAACGACGTGCGCCGACCGCCTGGCGTGAGCTGGCTTGTGGACGCCGATATCTGCGCGCTCTCTTCGAAAACAACGCCTTCCGGCAACGCCAAATCGAACAGTCCGGGATCGTCGAAGTCTGGATCGAACTTCAGATCAACGATCTCAACCGCACCGCCCTCACCCGAACTGGCAATCTCGGAGCGCCAAACGAAGCCGGTCGAGGGCTCAAGCCAGATCCGCAGCCCGCTCTGCTCTCCCGTCTCCTGTTGCGAGTCGCCGAAGGAATCCTCGAACTCAGAAGGAAGCTCGCTCGGACTCCCATCCGCATTGGGCGCTACCTCAACATCGACGGTCGTCTGTCCACTCTCCGTCAGGACTTCGACAACGACGACCTCGCGGCCGAGAAACTCCGTCGACTCCGAAACCACGACCTCCAGGTCAAGCAAATCCCAACGCGCCACGAACTCCGAGACGGAACTCGTAAAGCTGGGGCCGATCATCAGTGAGAACGACGGGAAGCCTACGAATGGGATCTCGAGCCGTCGGGCATAGCTGCTATCCGACGAATAGCTGATCGTCTCGCCATCCCACGAGATCCACGTCGAAACCCCCGCCTCGATCGCCGACGCGAACACCTCGATCTCGGAGCGCGAGTGTTCCACGTCCTGGAACCACTAGCGGAACTCGCTGCGACGCGGCTCACCGTCGATCTGCACGTGGCCGTTGTCGTCAACCGTGATCCGCGCGACCAGGAAGAACGGGGGTACATCCGCGACACCGGCATCAACAGAGACCGCGCTGTCTCCGCCGCCGCAGGCCGCCAACAACAACCCCAACAGCACTACGGGCAGGATGAGGCGCATTCAGTCCCCAG
>CAUYZA010000010.1:0-23121 GCA_963577225.1 Dehalococcoidia bacterium
CAACGACTGTCGCAGTCGTCCCAGGCGCGCTGGATGCTGTTCCACTCGCCGCCGCTGTAGCGGGCGGGCTTGGAGACTCCGCGCAGGATCGGATCCAACTCTATCGCCGGCATCGCACCCTCATTCCAGGGCTGAAATGCCCCGCCTTCGATGAACTGGCCCGTGGAAGCCACGGTATCACCGCCCCACAAGCGACCCAATCAGCGACGGTCGCCGGCGCGACAGGCCCCTGCCCAACTTCACCGCCAGTCGGCAGCGCGCAACCGCGTGGCTGTTGCAACCAAGTCGCCGCGACCGGCTAGTCTTAGCGCGCGTTGCCTGGTCGGCCACGGGGCAGCGTCGCTTTTCTGATCGCGTGGCCTGGAACGGCCGACCCCGGGGATGGCCAAAGCCCCCGACCGCGTGGCGCTGAGCCGCGCCCCTCTGCGCGACTCCGACTCGACTCCCACCACGCGAGCGGACGACGCGCCGCGTGCGGGCGCGGTCGGGCTGCTCGGGCCCCGCTCCCGCTGGCGTCGCGAGTACAGCTACATCACCGCTGTCGTCCTGATTGTGTCGATCTTCGGCTTCGTCTTCTTCGCCCTCGGTTGGAACCTGGCCGACCTGCAGCGCTTCGAGTACGCCGGCATCTTCCTGATCTCGTTGATCGGGTCCGCCTCGGTCATCCTGCCCTTGCCCGGCGCGGCGGTCGTCGTCAGCAGTGGCCAATTCGTCGGTGATATCGGCGGGATCCCGTTCTGGCTCGTGGTCGGGATCGTCGCGGCCGCGGGCGAAACGATCGGCGAGATGACGGCATACCTCGCCGGCATGGGCGGCAAAGTCGTGATCGAAGACCGCGCCTCGTACCGCAAGCTCGACAGCTGGATGCAGCGGCGCGGCGTCGGCACGATGTTTGTGCTCTCCGTCGTGCCGAACCCGGTCTTCGACATCGCGGGCTTCATGGCCGGCGCCGTTCGCATGCCGATCTGGCAGTTCGCGCTGACCGTGTTCGTGGGCAAGACGATCAAAAACTGTGGACTGGCGGCGGGCGGCGACGCCGGGCTGGACGCCATCTTCGGCAACTAACCGGCGAGTCGCGGATCTACAGTCACGACCGTAGTCCCGCAGCTTTACGCCTCACTCGCGTGCCTGATACCATAGGTGTGTACAGTTGACGCAGTGCCTGGAATTATTTCGACTGGCAACCGTCACGGACTTATCGGCGGCCGTATGGCCGCCACTTTGTTTAAGCGGCACGGCTTCGCGCCTGCCGCGGGACGCGGTCCCATGACCAGCCTGCGCCGGTACTCCACTAGCTTGCGCGAAGCGGGATCGACCCTTCTCCGCATCGCGCGCTGGCCTATCGAACGAGCGCGGCGTGGGACGTTGCGCGGCCTCGAAACGATCGAGATCTTCCTTGGCGGATTCGGCCTGGTGGCCGCGCTCGTCGCCGCGGCATTGCTCTCCCCCGCCTTGGGCGCACTGCCTGGCGCGGCCGGCGACTTCGCCCCGGTCGGCATGGCAGTCTTGCTGGCCCCGATCGGGATCACGGTCGCCCTCGGCCGCCGTACTGAGATCGAGCGGTTCTTCCGCTCGCTCAGTGAGCGCACCGAGGCGATCGCGACCACGTCCAGCCCACGCAGCACGACGTCGTTCCCGCGCGTGGTGGTGGACACCAGCGCCATCATCGACGGCCGCCTCGCGGAGCTCGTCGAGTCGGGCTTTCTGCTGGCGGACCTGCTCGTGCCTCGCTTCGTGCTCGACGAGCTGCGCCGGGTGGCGGACAGCAGCGACCCGATCAAGCGTCAGCGCGGGCGGCGCGGGATGGAGATCCTGGCCACGGTGCAGGCCAGCGACCGGGTCAGCACCACAATCGACGAGGAATTGTTCAGCGACGCTGGCGATGTCGATGCGCGCCTCGTCACGCTTGCCCGCACCCGTGGCGCAGCCATCCTGACCACCGACTTCAACCTGGCGCGCATCGCGCAACTGGAATCGATTCGGGTGCTGAACCCCAACGTGCTGGCGCACGCTTTGCGAGCCGTCTTGGTGCCGGGCGAGCAGCTGGCAATCACGATCCACCAGGAGGGCCGCGAACGACGCCAGGGGCTGGGTTATCTGGAAGACGGCACGATGGTCGTCGTCGAGGAGGCGCGCGACCGCCAGAACGAAACCGTCACGGTGGAGGTGATGCGCTCGATTCAAACGTCGGCCGGACGCATGGTCTTTGCGCGGCTGCTGGAGAGCGACAGCGCCGCCGATCCTCCTTCCGACACGACCGGCGATCGCGCGAGCGAGCAGCCCGCTGAAGAGGTGAACGAGCAGACAGAGGCGCTGAGCCAATGAGCGGGGCACCACGTGTCGACGCAATCCTACTCGCCGCGGGCCGCAGTCAGCGCATGGGCGGGATCGACAAGACGATCGCGCCGCTGCGCGGCCGGCCCTTGGCCGCCTGGTCGATCGACGCGTTCGCCTCGTGCGACGCCGTCACCGCGATCGTGTTGGTCAGCGGCGAACTCAATCACAAAGACCTTGAGCAGATCGCCGAGCAGTACAGCGGAGGCAAAGTCGCTGCAGTCGTGCCGGGCGGGGCCCGCCGTCAGGATTCGGTCCTTCGCGGCCTGAGCGCCCTACCTTCCGACGCCTCTTCCTCTGATGGGGCCTCGTCCTCTGATCCGGAAGGCCTCGTCGCCGTCCACGACACCGCTCGCCCCCTCGTCAGCCACGCCCTCATACGGCGCGGCATCGAACTCGCCGCCCAGCACGGCGCAGCCATCGCCGGAGCGCGCGTCAGCGACACGATCAAGCGCGTCAACCAAGACGGATCGATTCGCGAGACGATCGACCGCGACACGCTGCGCGCCATGCAAACCCCACAGGTTTTCCAGCGCGCCGTGCTGGAGCGGGCCTACAGCGAGAACGCCGCAGGCGATTCAGCCGACGCGACCGATGACGCAATGCTGGTCGAAGCGATCGGCCAGCCGGTCTTCGTCTATGAAAGCGACACCCCAAACATCAAGGTCACCACACCCGACGATCTCGTCATCGCGGAGACCCTGCTCGCGAAGCTGTTGTCGGAGCGGCTCGCCGGGAGCCGCCAATGACGGACGCTCTCGGCGAACGTGTGGGCTTGGGCATCGATTCGCACCGTTTCGCCAGCGCCGACGCGAATCGCCCCCTCATCCTGGGCGGAGTCACGATCCCCGATCACCCCGGTCTGGACGGCCACTCCGACGCCGATGTGCTCACCCACGCCCTGATCGATGCTCTCCTTGGGGCAGCTGGGCTGGGCGATATTGGCCAGCATTTCCCGTCCGATGACGAGACCTGGGCCGGCGCGGACAGTGTCGGCCTGCTCACCCGCACAGTCGCCATGTTGCGGGAGCATAGTTATGGTGTGGGCAACGTGGACGCCGTGATCGTGGCGGAGCGCCCGCGTCTGCGCCCCTACGTGGGGCGCATGGAGGAACGGCTCGCGACGGCGCTCAGCGTCGATGCCGGAGCCGTCAACGTCAAAGCCACGACGGCGGAACAGATGGGCGCGCTGGGGCGCGCCGAGGGGATTCAAGCACAGGCGATCGTCCGCATCGTGGCGGTCCGCTGAGCGAAATCCCGTTAGAGAGTCGCCTCGCGTCGTGGATCAGCACTTCGACACCCGTTACCCCGACGACCTCGCCCACCTCTGAATGGCGCGCGCCTCGCCGAGTCCCCCGCCATCCCCGACATAACCCTGGTAATTGCCATGTCCCTCTGGACCCGTATCCGCGACGACATCCGCTTCGCCCAGGAGCGTGATCCGGCCGCGACCAGCCTGTTCGAAGTCGTGTTGGCCTACCCGGGCGTGCACGCCCTGTTGCTACACCGACTCGCGCATCAACTCTGCCACTGGCGCGTCCGCCTGCTGCCACGACTGATCTCGCACTTCAACCGCGGCCTAACCGGGATCGAGATCCACCCCGGGGCCGAGATCGCCTCGCCCTGTTTCATCGACCACGGCATGGGCGTCGTGATCGGCGAAACAACGGTGGTCGGCAAGCGTTGCCACCTGCACCAGGGCGTCACCCTGGGCGGCACGAGCACCCGACGCGAGAAGCGCCACCCAACGCTGCGGGACGACGTCACCGTCGGCGCCGGCGCCCAGATCGTCGGCGCAATCACGATCGGGAAAGGCGCCAAGATCGGCGCGGGCTCCGTCGTCGTCGCCAACGTGCCCGACTATGCAACCGTCGTCGGCGTACCGGGACACGTGGTCGCGTATTACGACCCCGGTAACGACACGATTTTGCGCCTGCCCGACCCGGAACATGACCGCATCGAGGAGTTGGAGAAGCGCGTGATCGACCTCGAGGACGAGGTCGCCGCCGCTCTCCATCCGCCGACCATCGGTTCCGACGAGGCCGCGCCCGACCCGCTTCGGCAGGTCGGCGACTAGGCTTCGCCCGGATCCGCTCAGCCGGCGACCGAGACGCCGAGCCCGTCCAGGAGAACCGCGACCGTGCAGCTCTACAACACCCTGACTCGCGTGAAGTCAGAATTTCAGCCGCAGAACGACCCGATCACGATGTACGTCTGTGGCGTCACGCCGTACGACGACGCGCACCTAGGCCACGCGATGAGCATCGTCATCTTCGATGTACTGCGTCGGTTCCTCGAGTGGCGGGGCGAGAGCGTGCGCTTCGTTTACAACTTCACCGATGTCGATGACAAGATGATCGCCCGCGCGGCGCGGCTCGGCATCTCCGTCGCCCAGCTCGCGGAGCAGCAGATCGACCGCTTCCAGCAGGAGTGGCGCGAACTCAACATCCGCCCGGCCGACGTGCACCCACGCGCGACGGAAGAGATCCCCCAGATGATCGAGATGATCGAGGGGCTGATCCAGGGCGAAATGGCCTATCCCTCCGGTGACGACGTTTACTACCGCGTGCAGCGCAAGGAAGGCTACGGCAAGCTCTCCAATCGCTCGCTGGACGACATGATCGCGGGTTCCCGCACGGAAATCACCGATCAAAAAGAGCACGCCATGGACTTCGCGCTGTGGAAGGCCGCCAAGCCCGGCGAACCGTCCTGGGAGAGCCCCTGGGGGCCCGGCCGCCCCGGCTGGCACATCGAATGCAGCGCCATGTCGCTGCGCTACCTGGGCGAGCAGATCGATCTGCACGGCGGCGGCATGGACCTGATCTTCCCGCACCACGAAAACGAAATCGCCCAGTCGGAGGCCTTCACCGGCAAAGCGCCCTTCGTCACTCACTGGGTCCACAACGCGATGATGCAGCTGGGTGACACGAAGATGTCGAAGTCGATCGGCAACATCGTCACCCTCCGCCACGGCTTGGACACCTACGGCTCGGACGGGCTGCGCCTGTTCGTGCTGAACGGTCACTACCGCAGCCCGCTGACCTATTCTGAGGATGCGCTGGGCGCGGCCAAGGCTGGCGCCGACCGTCTGACGGGCGCGATCGAGGCGGAGCTGGTCGAAGGCGACGGCGCGCACGACGTCGAGGCCGCCCGCCAGACCTTCATTGATGCGATGACGGACGACCTCGGCACCCCACAGGCGCTGGCCGTGCTCTTCGGTCTGTCGCGCGAGATCAACCGCGCCCGCGACGAGGGCCTGCCTGCGGGCGAGGCCCAGACCACACTGCGCGAACTGGGCGGCGTGCTCGGCCTGCGCTTCGAGCGGGTCGCCACGAGCGGCGATAGCGCGCCGTTCGTCGAATTGCTGATCGAAACGCGGACGATGTTGCGCGACAACAAAGAGTTCGAGCTGGCCGATCGGATCCGTGATCGCCTGACCGAGCTGGGCGTCGCCTTGGAAGACAGCCGAGAGGGCACCACCTGGCGCGCCGCCGCCCCGCCGCGCGAGCCGAACCCCGAGCCGGAGGAGGAAGCGCCACTCTCCAAAGTCGAGAGCACGCTGCGCTTCTGAGCCCCAAGCGGCGCCGGATCGAAGCCCAACTCGCCATCAAACAGGGGAAAGAGGTAGCCGGACGGTAACCAGGACACGCAACGCAGCCAACGGGGATTGAAGTGCCTCTAAGGCCATGGGATACTAGGTGGACAGACGCGCTGCAAGCGTGTCTTTTTTATTGGATCGGGCCGAGCCCGAGTGGCGCAATTGGCAGCGCGGCCGATTTGTAATCGGCAGGTTGGGGGTTCGAATCCCCCCTTGGGCTCCAAGAGCCCGCACGCACGGATGCCCGCTGGGGTGGGTGAGTGGTTAATACCACCGGTCTGTAAAACCGGCGCCGAAAGGCTACGCAGGTTCAAATCCTGCCCCCAGCACCAGCAGACGCGCCAGACGGGCGCGGCCGGCGACAACGAGAAGGGACCCGCCCACATAGCTCAGTTGGTAGAGCGCGTTCTTGGTAAGAACGAGGTCTTCAGTTCAAATCTGAATGTGGGCTCCACGCAGCAGCAGCTCTCGGGCGAACGGCCCGGTGGCGAACAGCAGGCAACAGTGAGGGACGGCGATGGCGCGCGAAAAGTTTGAACGCACGAAGCCCCACGTCAACGTGGGCACGATCGGGCACGTCGATCACGGCAAGACGACGTTGACGGCGGCGATCACGAAGGTGCTGGGCCTGTCGGGGCAGGCGGAGCTGCGCAGCTTCGACTCGATCGACAACGCCCCGGAGGAACGCGAGCGCGGCATCACGATCGCGATTGCGCACGTGGAGTACGAGACCGAGGCGCGCCACTACGCGCACATCGACGCGCCGGGCCACGCCGACTACATCAAGAACATGATCACCGGCGCGGCCCAGATGGACGGCGCGATCCTGGTCGTGGCGGCCCCGGACGGGCCCATGCCGCAGACGCGGGAGCACATCCTGCTGGCCCGCCAGGTGGGCGTGCCGCGCATCCTCGTCTACCTCAACAAGGTCGACATGATGGAGGATGAAGAACTGCTGGACCTGGTCGAGCTGGAACTGCGCGAGCTGCTGGACCGCTACGAGTTCCCCGGCGACGAGGTGCCGATCATCCGTGGCTCCGCGCTCAAGGCGCTGGAGTCCGAGTCAGAGGACCCGCAGGCGCCGGAGTACCAGTCGATCCACGAGCTGATGACGGCCGTCGACGAGTACGTGCCGACGCCGACGCGGCTGACCGACCAGCCCTTCCTCATGCCGATCGAGGATGTCTTTGGGATCAAGGGCCGCGGCACCGTGGTGACGGGGCGGATCGAGCGCGGCATGGTCAACTCGGGCGACGAGATCGAAGTGGTCGGCATCCGGGACACCTGGAAGACGATCGTGACGGGTGTGGAGATGTTCAAGAAGACGCTGGACTCGGGCGAGGCGGGCGACAATGTCGGCTGTCTCTTGCGCGGCGTGGAGCGCGAAGACATCGCCCGCGGCCAGGTCCTGGCCGCGCCGGGCTCGATTACGCCGCACACCAAGTTCACGGCCGAGGTGCTGATCCTGTCCAAGGACGAAGGCGGCCGCCACACCCCCTTCTTCCCCGGCTACCGGCCCCAGTTCTACATCCGCACGACCGACGTGACCGGCTCCATCGCCTTTCCCGGCGGCGAGGAGATGGCTATGCCGGGCGACAACGTGACCATGGAAGTCACCCTGATCAACCCCATCGCCCTCGAACAGGGCGTCCGCTTCGCCATCCGC
The DNA here is from genome assembly GCA_963577225.1 of Dehalococcoidia bacterium. Lineage (GTDB taxonomy): Bacteria > Chloroflexota > Dehalococcoidia > Bin125 > Bin125 > JAPUIR01. Next base: position 7,599 of record CAUYZA010000010.1, read on the forward strand.
GAGGGCGGTCGGACCGTCGGTGCCGGCGCCGTCACCGGCATTCTGGAATAGCGGGACAGGAGTAAACGTGTCTCAGCAGAAAATCCGCATTCGGCTCAAGGCCTACGATCATCGCGTCCTCGATCAGAGCGCGGGCCAGATTGTGGAGGCCGCCGAACAGACCGGCGCCAACATCGCCGGCCCGATCCCGTTGCCGACGGAGATCAACAAGTACACCGTGATCCGGTCCCCCTTCGTGCACAAGGACGGACGTGACCAGTATGAGATTCGTACACACAAACGGCTGATCGACATTCTCGAGCCGAGCGGGCGCACCGTAGACACCCTCATGCGCCTGCAGCTCCCGAGCGGTGTCGATATCGAGATCAAGCTGTAAGCGAGCCATGAGCATTCACGGTCTCCTGGGCAAGAAGTTGGGCATGGTGCAAGTCATCCAAGAGGATGGCCGCGTGGCCGGCTGCACCGTGCTGGAAGTTGGTCCCTGCCCCATCACGCAGATCCGCACCGAGCAGCGCGACGGCTATGAAGCGGTCCAGCTCGGCTTCGAGCCCGTGCCGGACCGCAAGGTCAGCAAGGCGCAGCGTGGGCACTCCGGCAGCAACGGCGCGCTGCGCCATCTGGCCGAATTTCCCGCCGATGACTACGGCGAGGTCCAGGTGGGCCAGACGATCACGGTGACCGAAGTCTTCGAGGTTGGCGACCGCGTCGACGTGCAAGGCACCGGCAAGGGCAAAGGGTTCCAGGGCGGCGTCAAACGCCATCACTTTGCCGGCGGGCCCAAGACCCACGGCCAGAGCGACCGTCACCGCGCCCCCGGATCGATCGGCGCCGGCTCCACCCCCGGCCGTGTGCTCAAAGGCACGCGTATGGCCGGCCGGATGGGCGGCAAGACGGCCTCCACCTTGAATCTGGAAATCGTGCGCATCGTGCCGGAGCGGGGCCTCGTCTTCGTCAATGGCTCCGTGCCCGGCTCCTCCGACGGTCTGATTCACATCCGCAAGACCAAGCGGCGCGACGGACGGGGGGCGTCCGAGTGAAGTTGTCCGTCGTCAACACCAGCGGCGATGCCGTGCGGGAGATCGATGTCGACGATGCCGTGTTCGGCGTCGAGCCGAATCTCGGCGTCGTGCACCAGGCGTTGCTCGCGCAGCAGGCGAACCGCCGTCGCGGTACCGCTTCCACGCATCGCCGCTCGGACCACAACGGCGCCAGCAAAAAGAGCTTCCGCCAGAAGGGCACGGGCCGCGCACGAATGGGCGCACCGTCCGCCCACACGCGTGTCGGCGGCGCTGTTGCCTTCGGGCCGCACCCGCGCTCCTACCGTCAGCGGATGCCCAACAAGATGCGTCGTCTGGCGATCCGTTCGATGCTCTCGCAGCGCGCCGCCGAGGGCGGCCTGATCGTGCTTGACGACCCAGAGTTCGAGCCGAAGACGCGAGCGATGGCGGCATTGATCGATGCCCTGGGCATCGATCGCAGCGCGGTCCTCGTGACCGCCGAGGCGGACCAGTCGCTGAAACGCGGTATCCGCAACCTCGAGCGCATGGACGCTTGCCCGGCCGACACGCTCAACGTCGAGACGATAATCATGCACGACCATCTGGTCATGACCGAGACGGCCGTGCGTCGGGCGGAAGAGTTGTGGGGCGGAGAACGGGCCGCCACGAAGCGTGCTGCCCGCGATGGGGGTGATGCCTGATGCCGAAGGACATCCATCCCTACGCCGTACTGCGACGCCCGATCATCACGGAGAAGACGACGGAGTTGGCCGACACCGGCAAGTACGTCTTTGAGGTCGACCCGCGCGCGAACAAGTTCCAGATCAAAGAGGCTGTCGAGATCGGCTTCAGCGTGACTGTGCGCAAGGTCAACGTGATGAACGTGCGCGGGCACCAGCGCCGGATCGGGCGCCACAGCGGCCGCGAGGCGGGCTGGAAGAAGGCCGTCGTAACCCTGGCCGAGGGCTACGAAATCAAGCTGTTCGAGGGGATCTAGGATGCCGCTCAAGAGCTTCAAGCCTACGTCGCCCGGCCGTCGAAACTCCTCGGGCTACACGTTCGAGGAGATCACGAAGAAGAAGCCGGAGAAGTCGCTGCTGGCACCGCTGAAGAAGAAGGCGGGCCGCAACGTGCACGGGCGCATCACGGTGCGCCACCGTGGCGGCGGCCACAAGCGCCGCTACCGGCTGATCGATTGGAAACGCCGCGACCGCGTGGGCCACGAGGGCCGCGTCAACGCGATCGAGTATGACCCCAACCGCACGGCGCGGATCGCGCTGGTCTTCTACGACGACGGCGTCAAGCGTTACATCCTGGCCCCGCTGGGCCTGGGCGTGGGCGACACGATCAGTACCGGTGACGACGCTCCGATCCGGGTGGGCAATGCCATGCCAATGCGTGACATGCCCAACGGCACCCAGGTCCACAGCATTGAGCTGATTGAAGGGCGCGGCGCGCAGATGGCGCGCAGTGCCGGCGCCTCGGCCCAGATCATGGCCAAGGAGGGCGAGTACGTTCTGCTGCGCTTGCCTTCCGGCGAGATGCGGCAAGTGCGGGCTGCTTGCTTCGCCACGATCGGCCAGGTTGGCAACGTCGAACACGGCAACATCAAACTGGGCAAGGCGGGCCGCAATCGCCACCGCGGCCGGCGGCCGCAGGTGCGTGGCTCCGTCATGAACCCGGTCGACCACCCGCACGGCGGCGGCGAGGGTAAGGCGCCGATCGGGCTGCCCGGTCCCAAGACGCCCTGGGGCAAGCCCGCGCTGGGCTATCGCACGCGCGGCAAGAAAGCATCCGATAAATACATCGTTCGCCGTCGCGGGCGGCGACGATAAGGAGCACACATGTCGCGGTCAACCAAAAAGGGCCCCTACATCGACCACAAACTGCTCCGCAAGGTGCAGATGGTCCGCGCCTCTGGAGCGCGAGAGGTGATTACCACCTGGGCCCGCGCCTCCACGGTCCTGCCCGAGATGGTGGGGATCACGATCGCGGTACATGACGGCCGTCGTCACTTGCCGGTCTTCGTTACCGAAAACATGGTGGGCCACAAGCTGGGCGAATTCGCTCCCACCCGCCTCTTCCGCGGCCACGTCGGCCGCTCCGAACGTGTTACGCAAGCTCCCCCCCGCTGAGGACGATGATGGAAGTCTCCGCAACCGCCAAGTTCCTGCAGATGTCGCCCCGCAAGGCGCGCATCATCTTTCAGGATCTGCGCGGCATGACCATTGATGAGGCACTGACGACGCTGCGGTTCACGCCCAAGCCGGGCGCGAAGCAGATCGTCAAGCTCGTTCAATCGGCGGCGGCCAACGCGGAGAACAACTTCGCCGTCGACCCGGATGAGTTGCACATCAAGTCGATTTACGCCGGCGACGCCCGCACCCTCAAGCGGTTTCGTGCCGCGGCTCGCGGCCGGATCCAGCAGCGGCTCAAGCGCACCTGCCACGTCACCGTGGTGGTGTCGGACGAGAAGGACTAACGCATGGGTCACAAAGTGCACCCCAGGATCTTCCGCACCGGCATCATCTATGGCTGGAAGAGCAACTGGTTCGCCCAGAAAAACTACGCCTCGCTCCTGCTCGAGGACCGCGCCATTCGCGACGAAATCGAAGGCGGCTTGGCTGAGGCAGGCATCTCCAAAGTGGAGATCGAACGCAACGCCAACCAGCTCTCGATCACAATCCACACGGCGAAGCCGGGGATCGTGATCGGCCGTGGTGGCCAGAAAGTCGACGAGTTGCGCGCCAAGCTGGAGGCGATGACCGGCCGGCGCGTGCGGGCCAACATCGAAGAAATTCGCAACCCTGAGCTCGAAGCACGGCTGGTGGCCCAGAACGTGGCGGAGCAACTCGAGCGTCGCGTGGCCTTCCGGCGCGCGATCAAGCAGGCCGTGCAACGCACGATGCAGCGCGGCGCTTTGGGCTGCAAAATCATCATCAGTGGCCGCCTTGGTGGGGCGGAGATGTCCCGTCGGGCCTCGGAGATGGACGGCCGGGTGCCGTTGCACACGTTGCGCGCCGATATCGACTACGGCCTGGCCGAGGCCCACTCCGTGTTCGGCCGGATCGGCGTTAAATGCTGGATCTACAAGGGCGAAGTGCTGCCCAACGCGCCCGAGGAAGTGGTGACGCCCGAGATCAGCGGTCCCGCTACCGCCGTGCCGCCGCCGGCTTCGTCGCCCGTGGCCGAGGCTGCCGGGAGCCCCGCCCCCATTGAAGGATCCGCCTGATGCTGCAGCCCAAACGTGTCAAGTGGCGTAAGCACCATCGCGGCCGGCGTCGCGGTCAAGCCTCCCGCGGCGCGACGGTCGCCTTCGGCGAGTTCGGCCTGCAGTCGCTTGAAGCTGCCTGGATCGATGGGCGGCAGATCGAATCCGCCCGGCGAGCCATCACCCATCACCTCAAACGCGACGGCAAGATCTGGATCCGCATCTTCCCCGACAAGTCCGTCACCCAGAAGCCGGCCGAGACCCGCATGGGCAAGGGCAAAGGCGCACCCGAGAAGTGGGTCGCCGTCGTCAAGCCGGGCCGCATTCTCTTCGAGATTGCGGGTGTACAGGAAGCGTTGGCGCTCCAGGCGATGCGTCTAGCCGCCCATAAAATGCCGGTCCGCACCCGCGTCGTCGCGCGTGAAACCGAGGTCATCTAGCCGTGCCCAACCCGCTGGCCGATGAAGCACGCGCCCTCAACGACGACCAGTTGGCCGAAGCGGTCAACGAGGCCTACCGCGAACTGTTCAACCTGCAGTTCCAGAAGGGCACCCGGCAGCTTCAGGACGGCACCGCCATCCCACGCTCGCGCCGACAGATCGCGCGACTGCGTACGCTGCAGCGCGAGCGCCAGATCGCAACCGTGCTGGGCACTCCGATCGCGCCCGCCGCGGCGCCCGAGGAGGCGGCGATCTCTCCGCAGAAGCAACGTGCGCTCGATGAGCGCGCCGAACTGGAAGCCGAAGAGGCAGCGGCAGCGGCCGAACTCGAAGAAGCGGAGGCCGCCGTGGTGTCGGACGAGAGCGACGACGAGGCCCCAGACGAAGCCGGTAGCGAAGTAGACAACGAAGACGCGACGGACGACGACGGCGACGCGTCCGTCGAGGATGCGTCCGACGAAGACGCGTCCGATGACGATGCCAAGGAAGCGGATTAGCGCATGGCCCGCAAGCAACGCACCGGAGTGGTCGTGAGCGACGCGATGGCGAAGACCGTCGTCGTGCAGATCGAACGCACCGTGACGCACCCGCTCTATCACAAGGTGCTCCGGCGCCGGAAGCAGTTCCAAGCGCACGACGAGACCGATCTGGTTCGCCTGGGTGACCGCGTCCTGATCGAAGAATGCCGCCCCATCTCCCGTCACAAGAAGTGGCGCGTGCTCGAGATCCTGGAGCGCCACGAAGTGGCCGAGCTTCAACCGAGCGAAATCGCCGAGCCGGATATCGAACCGGAGACGCCGCCCACTGCCGCGCCGGTTGCCGCCGAGGGAGACAGCGAAGGCGAGGCCGCCGCCGATGCAGCGGCCGAAGGAGCTGCCGAGTGATTCAGCAAGAAAGCTCCCTGCGCGTGGCCGACAACTCCGGCGCGCGTGTGATCAAGTGCATTCGTGTGCTGGGCGGGACGGGCCGGCGCTATGCCGGCGTGGGCGACGTGATCGTCGCGGCCGTCAAGCAGGCCGAGCCCGGCCGCGAGGTCAAAAAGGGCGAGGTTGTGCGGGCCGTGGTGGTGCGCACCAGCAAGCAATACCGCCGCCCGGATGGCTCCTACATCAAGTTCGACGACAACGCCGCGGTGTTGCTCGGCAACGAGCGTGAGCCGCGCGGCACGCGCATCTTTGGGCCCGTCGCGCGCGAACTGCGCGAACGCCAATACATGCGCATCGTCTCGCTCGCGCCGGAGGTGGTCTAGCCATGCATCGAGTGCGGCAGGAAGACCAGGTGCAGATTCTGGCCGGCAAAGACCGTGGCCAACGGGGCCAGGTGCGCGAGGTCTTGGGCGAGCGCAACCGCGTGATCGTGCAAGGCGTCAACATGGTCAAGAAGCACATCAAAGCCCAACAGGTGGGAAGCTCCTCCGGCATCGTTGAGGTGGAAGCGTCGATTCACGTCAGCAACATTGCTGTCGTGTGCTCGGCCTGCGACTCCGCGACCCGGATCGGCTTTCGCACGAGGCCGGACGGGGTCAAAGTGCGCTTCTGCAAGTCGTGCAACGAGGACTTGGACTGATGCCTGAGCCGCGCATGAAGACCAAATACAAGGACGAAGTCGTCGCCCAATTGGTCGACGAGTTCTCGTACGGCAGTGTCATGCAGGTCCCGCGCCTGGCGAAGATCGTCCTCAATGTCGGGCTCGGTGAAGCGGTCGGCAACGCCCGTGCGCTCGACGCCGTCGCCGACGAGGTGGCCGCGATCACCGGCCAGAAGCCGATCATCACCGTGGCCAAGAAGTCGATCGCGAATTTCAAGATCCGCGACGGCAACCCGATCGGCGTCGCCACGACCATGCGTGGCAACCGCATGTGGGAGTTTTTCGACCGCACCGTCAACGCGGCGCTGCCGCGTGTGCGCGACTTCCAAGGCGTCTCCCGCACCGCCTTCGACGGCCGCGGCAACTTCAGCCTCGGGCTGCGCGAGCAGATCGTCTTCCCGGAGATCGACTTCTCCACCGTCGATCAGATTCGCCCGCTCCAGATCATCTTCGTAACCACGGCGACGAATGACGAGGAGGGCCGGCGCTTGCTGGAACTGCTCGGTATGCCGTTCGCCCGGATCAATTAGGAAGGGACGGCCTCATGCCAGTGACCGACCCCATCGCCGACATGCTTAGCCGTATCCGCAACGGCGTCGCGGCGCGGCACGATCGGGTGCGGATCCCCGCCTCCAAGCTCAAGGTGGCGATCGCCGACGTGCTGGAGGACGAGGGCTTCATCAAGAGCTACGAAGTGCGCGAGCATACCTCGCTGGTTCAAAATGAGCTCGACATCGAGTTGCTCTACCACGCGCAGGGCAACTCGGTGCTGACCGGGATCCAACGCGTGAGCCGCCCTGGGCTCCGCGTCTACGTGCAGAAACGCGAAATCCCCCGCGTCTTCGGCGGCCTCGGCGTCGCCATTCTTTCCACCCCGCGCGGGGTCATGACGGGACACGCCGCTCGCCAATCGAACGTGGGCGGCGAAGTCCTGTGCTACGTCTGGTGACGCCATGAGCCGAGTCGGTAAGAAGCCAATCCCCGTGCCCAGCAGCGTGACCGTCACGATCGATGGGTCGGACGTCAGTGTGAAGGGCCCGCAAGGCGAGTTGCAGCGTTCGCTGCCGCCCGACATTCGCCTGGTCCAGGATGGCGACGAGATCCTCGTCACCCGCCCCAGCGATCGTCGCGACCATCGGGCCTTGCACGGCCTGACCCGCTCGCTCGTCAACAACATGGTGGTTGGCGTGTCCGAGGGCTTCACCAAGACGTTGGAGATCCAGGGCACCGGCTACCGCGCGGAGCTGGACGGCGAAGCGCTGTCGATGCGGGTCGGCTTCTCGCACCCGGTGCGCGTGAATCCCCACGACGGGATCAGCTTTGAGGTCGAGGGCCAGTTGGTTCACGTGCGTGGCATCGACAAGCAGGTGGTGGGACAGCAAGCCGCCGAGATTCGCAAGATCCGCCCGCCCGAGCCGTACAAAGGCAAAGGCATTCGGTACCAAGGCGAGTGGGTCCGCCGCAAGGCTGGCAAGGGCGCAATCGCGCAGTAGGAGCGGGAACGATGGGAACGCGACGCCGACGAGTGACTGGTGACGCCGCCCGCAAGCGGCGGCACTTCCGTGTCCGACGCCGTGTGCAGGGCACGGCGGAACGCCCCCGCTTGGCCGTCTTCCGCTCCAACAGCCACATCTATGCCCAGGTGATCGACGACAGCGCCGGTCGCACCGTGGCGCACGCCTCCGATCTGGAGAGCGACCTGCGCAAGGCGGGGGAGAGCAAGACTGATCGTGCCGGCGCCGTGGGCGAACGGCTGGGGCAACGCGCCAAAGAGGCGGGCGTCAGCGGCGTCGTCTTCGATCGGGGGGGGCACCAATATCATGGCCGCGTCAAAGCGCTGGCCGACGGAGCACGCAAGGCTGGGCTTGCCTTCTAGGCGACCCGCTGGAGGAGAATAGGAATGGTGCAACAACGGGGACGCGGTGGGCGCGACGACCGGCGAGGCGGCCGGGGGCGTGGCCGCGACGACCGCGGGGACGAATTCAGCGAGAAGGTCGTGGCGATCAACCGGGTCGCCAAAGTCGTCAAGGGCGGCCGGCGCTTCTCCTTCACCTCGGTCGTCGTCGTCGGTGACGGCAAGGGCAAAGTTGGCTTCGGTTTGGGCCGTGCCAACGAGGTGCCCGAAGCGATTCGCAAAGCGGCCACCATCGCCCGACGCAATGTCGTCACGGTGCCACTGCGCAACGGCACATTGCCGCACCCAATTACGTCAGACTTCGGTGCCGCGCGCGTCATGCTCAAGCCTGCGGGGCCCGGTACCGGCGTCATCGCCGGCGGTGGCGTCCGGGCGATCATGGAAGCAGCCGGCGTGCGCAACGTCCTGACCAAATCGCTGGGCTCCAACAACGTGATCAACGTCGTCCACGCCACGATCAAGGCGCTCGGCGAGTTGCGCGACCCCCGCACCGTGCGTCGGGAGCGGTTGATCACGGCCGGTAAGATTCAGCCCGAGCCGGAGCAGAGCGAAGCCGAGGCGGACGCTTCGGACGCGGCGGCAGATGCCGCCGCCGCCGCCGCCGCTTCAACCGAAGACGCTACCCCCGCGGAACGCCCCGCAGCTGCCGAGGGCAGTTCGGCCGCAACCGGCGTCGCGACCGTGCCCGCCGCGCCCGAAGCGACTCCAGCCGCCGCGCCCGCCACAGAAGCGGACGCGCCAACCCAACCGGCCGCGTCCGGTGACGCGCCGACGGCCGGTTAGGCGGGAACGAGGGTCATGGGCAATCTCCGTATCACCTATGTGAAAAGCTTCGTTGGCTATCGCAGCGACCAAGAGACGACCGTACGATCGCTGGGCCTGCGCAAGCTGGGCCAGAGCGTCGAGAAACCGGATACACCAGACGTGCGTGGTATGATCCACAAGGTGGCGCACCTCGTCTCGGTGGCAGAAGTTGAGGACTAGGATGCCGCTGCGCGCCAACGATCTACGGCCGCCGGCCGGTGCCAAGCGCTCTCGTAAGCGCGTGGGCCGTGGCGACGGATCCGGCCGTGGCAGCTATTCCGGTCGCGGACTCAAAGGCCAAAAGTCGCGCTCTGGCGGCGGCACGAGGCCGGGCTTTGAGGGCGGTCAGATGTCGCTGATCCGCAAGATGCCGACCAAACGCGGCTTCCACCCCCGCTTCCGCATCGAGTACACGCCGATCAATCTCAGCCAACTCAGTGATCGCTTCGAAGCCGGCGCCGCGGTCGACGCCGAGAGTCTGGCTGCCGCGGGCTTGCTCAAGCGCACCGACGAGCCATTCAAGGTGCTGGCCGGTGGTGAGATCGGCCATGCCCTGACGATTACGGCCCCGCGCGTCTCCGCCTCCGCGCGCACGAAGATCGAGGCGGCAGGTGGCACGATCGATGCGAAGGATCCGACACCCCGAGCGGAGCGTCGGGCGGCCTTTGCTGCCGCGAGTGCGGCGGCCAGCGGCGGCGACGCGGAGGCTGAGGATGCGGCGGATGGGGACGCAGCCACCGATTCGGATGAGGATTAGCGGCTGATGCAGCGAGCGCAGAACGCGCAAAGCTCCACGCGACCTAAATTGCTGCAGGCATTGATCGATGCCTGGCGGCAGCCCGATGTGCGCAGGAAGATCGTCTTCACGTTGGGCATGCTGGTGATCTTCCGCTTCTTGGCACACATTCCTGTGCCGGAAGTGGACCCCGACCAGCTCGACAACGCGTTCGACAACAATCCGGTGCTTGGCTTCCTCAATCTCTTCTCTGGCGGTGGGCTGGAGAACCTCAGCATCGTCGCCTTGGGCGTCTACCCGTACATCACGGCATCGATCGTGATGAACTTGCTGACGCCCATGATTCCGAAGCTGCAGGAGCTCTCACGCGAGGGCGAAAGCGGCCGCAACAAGATTCAGGTCTACACCTACTGGTTCGCCGTGCCGATGTCGATCGTGCAGGGTTACGGTCAGTTGCTGCTGCTGGAGAACGCCAACGCGATCACGGGCATCGGCTTCAGCGGCCCCGACCTGTTGCCCACCGTCTCCGCGGTGATTTCGTTGACCGCCGGCACCATGTTCCTGATCTGGCTGGGCGAGCTGATCACGGAAAAGGGGATCGGCAACGGCATCTCGCTAATCATTTTCGGCGGTATCGTGGCGAGCTTCCCCACGCTCTTCAATCAGGTTCGCCAGTCCGATACGGGCATGGCCGGCATCGTCGCGATCATCCTGGTCGCGATTGTCCTGATTGCGCTGATCGTGCTCTTCCAGGAGGCGCAGCGACGCATCCCGGTGCAGTACGCGCGCAGTCAATTCCGCGGTGGGCGCATGTATCGCCAAAGCGGACAGAGCTTTATCCCCTTACGCGTTAATAGCGCGGGCATGATCCCGCTCATCTTCGCCTTCTCGATCATCATTTTCCCCTCCGTCATGGCGGGCTGGATCAGCGGCGCCGGGACGGACGTGAACTCCACCAGTGCGGTGGAGATCCCGTTCGACATCGAGGACCTCTCCGACCAGCCGTTGAGCGAACTCCAGGCCGCCGGCTTCTTCGGGAACCTCGACGACGAGGGAGTCTTCCGCGTCAACAATGCGGAGATCTCCTACATCGCCGCTGAGGACTCCTTCGACGACATCGTGCGTCGCATCAACCGCGACGGCGATGCCAATGTGCTCACCACGATCAACTCGGAGCTGGACGTCGCCACCGGCGAGTTCGTCCCGACCTGGACGATCGAGCGCAATGACTCTGGCCAGGAGCTGATCCAGCTCGCAGACCTGTCCGGCAATTTCATCGCGACCACGCAGATCCCGACCCATATCGATGGTCCCGATGATCCGTTCACGCCGACCATCGTCGAGGGTCAGGTGCCGGGCGAGCGCCCACCTTGGTTTGCGCGCATCGCCGACTGGGTCGAGACGAACTTCTCGCCGGGCCGCCCGCTCTACTGGGGCCTGTCCTTCGTCCTGGTGATTGCGTTCACGTTCTTCTACACGCTGATCACCTTCCAGCAGCAGAACCTGGCCGAGAACCTGCAGAAGCAGGGTGGGTTCGTGCCGGGCATCCGCCCAGGACGCCCCACGCAGGACTACATCAACCGCGTCCTCTTCCGCATTACCTGGGCGGGGGCCATCTTCTTGGGGTTCATCGCCGTCGTGCCCTTCTTGGCGACGGAATTCATCCCCGATAGCAACGCGCTGACATTGTCCAGTACGGGCTTGCTGATCATGGTCGGCGTGGCGCTGGACACGATGAAGCAGATTGAGGCGCAGCTCCTGATGCGCAACTACGAAGGGTTCATCCGCTAGATGCACCTGATTTTGCTTGGACCCCCCGGCGCGGGCAAAGGCACGCAAGCCGTCCACCTGGCCAAGGCGACCGGCCTGGTCCACCTGGCTACGGGGGACATGTTCCGTGAAAACCTGCGCGGTGAAACCGAGTTGGGGTTGCTGGCCAAGACGTATATGGACAAAGGCGAGCTGGTCCCCGACGAGGTGACGATTCGCATGCTGCTCGACCGCTTGGACCGGCCGGACGCCGCCACCGGCGCGATGCTGGACGGGTTCCCGCGCACGGTCGCGCAGGCGGAGGCGCTGGATGCCGCCCTCGACGAGCGCAACCAGCAGGTAGACCACGTGCTTCTGATCGACGTCAGCAGCGATGAGGCTAGGTCGCGGCTGGGCGGCCGCTGGACCTGCCCGGAAGACGGCGCGATCTACCACGAGGTCAACAACCCACCCAAGAACGACATGCGCTGCGACAACTGCGACGTGGCGCTGGTCCAACGCGACGACGATCAACCGGAGGCGATCGCCAACCGGCTTAAGGTCTATGATCAGCAGACCGCGCCGTTGATCGGCTATTACGAGGCGGCGGGGAAGCTGGCACGCATCAACGGACAGCAAGCGCCCGACGCCGTGGGCACCGCGTTGCTTGCAACGGTGAGCCTCTAATGGTCGTCCGTGATCGCCCCGCCCAGGTGGTGCTCAAAACCGCCGCTGAAATCGAGCAGATGCGCGTGGCCGGCCGGATGACGGCGGAAACGCTGATCGAGCTCAAGGCGATGATCCGGCCCGGGATCTCGCTCAAGCAACTCGACGGTTTTGTCCTGCAGAAATACCAGCGTCTCGGTGTCACCCCCACCTTTCTGGGCTACCAGGGGTACGAGTACACGATCTGCGCCTCGATCAACCAGGAGATCGTGCATGGCTTCCCCAGCGACCGCGTCCTGCACGAAGGCGACATCATCTCGATCGACCACGGTGCCACCGTCGATGGGTGGGTCGGTGACTCGGCCTTCACGGTTGGCGTTGGCGTCATCTCGGCGGAGGCGAAGCGCTTGCTGGCCGTGACGGAAGAGTCGCTGACGGTCGGGATCGAGACGGCCCGCGTCGGCGCGCGCAAAGGCGATGTATCGGCGGCGATTCAAGCCGTGATCGAAGAGGCGGGCTACGGTGTGGTCCGTCAGTACACTGGGCATGGCGTAGGCCGTGCCATGCACGAGCCGCCCAACGTGCCGAACTTCGGCCGTGCTGGGGCTGGGATGGTTCTGCGACAGGGGATGGTGCTGGCCCTGGAGCCAATGGCCACCGCCGGCAACCCGGACACTGTTCTGTTGGATGACGGCTGGACGGTTTGCACGGCAGACGGCAAGCTGTCGGCGCACTTCGAGCACACGATCGCGCTGCGCGAGAACGCGCCGGGCGACATCCTCACGCGGGTCGAGGAGTAGGAGCAACCATGGCACGTTCATCTCGTGGCCGACGCGGTGGTGGTGGTGGTCGCGCGCAAACACAGCGACGAACCGCCGGACCGATCCAGAAGAAAGACAAGATCGAGGTAGAAGGCAGCGTCGTGGAATCGCTGCCCAACGCGATGTTCCGCGTCGACCTTGGCCTGAAGGAGAACATCCTCGCCCACATCTCGGGCAAAATGCGGATGCACTTCATCAAAATCCTGCCCGGCGACCGGGTGCTCGTCGAACTCTCCGAGTACGACCTCACCCGTGGCCGGATCACCTACCGCTTCAAGAATTAGGAGGCCGGCATGGCACGCATCTCTGGCGTTGACATCCCCGACGACAAGCGACCCGAGTACGCTCTGCGCTACATCTTCGGGATCGGCCCGACGCGGGCGAAAGATATCGTGGCCAAGTCCCAGGTGGATGGGACCAAGCGCATGCGCGAGCTGTCGGAAGTCGACATCACGCGATTGCGCGAGGTGATCGACCGCGAATACACGGTTGAGGGTGATCTGCGACGTGAGGTCCGTTCCAACGTCCAGCGCCTGATCGACATCAACTGCTATCGAGGCCAGCGGCACCGCCGCAATCTGCCCGTGCGTGGCCAGCGCACCAAGACCAATGCGCGCACCCGGCGCGGCACTCGCAAAACCGTCGCCGGCCGGCGACGCGCGGTGAAGTAGCGGAGACGAAACTGATGACCACAGATCACGACGAAGCGTCGCAGGACGCGCAGGCGGCTCCCGCGTCGGAGACGCCCGCGACCCCCGCCGACACTCCAGCCGAAACCGCCGCCGCGGCCGCCCCGGCCACCGCCGGGGGGGGCGATGACGCAAGCCCTTCGGTGGAAGAGTTGCTGGCGCAAAGCGACGCGGCCGCCGCCGAAGGCGGCACGACGCCACGCCGGCCGCGCGGACGGCGCGAACGCCGCAACGTGCCGCGCGGGCGCGCGTACGTGCAGTCCACCTTCAACAACACCCTGATCACGCTGACGGACAACAATGGCGACGTCATCGCCTGGTCCAGCGCGGGTAGCACCGGTACGAAGGGCTCGCGGAAGAGCACCCCCTTCGCGGCGCAAATAGCGGCCGAAACCGCCGCGCGCAAAGCGATGGACAGCGGTATGCGTGAAATCGACGTATATGTAAAGGGCCCCGGATCCGGTCGAGAGTCCGCCGTGCGTGCATTGCAGGCCGCCGGACTGACGCTGAACACGATTCGCGACATCACGCCGATTCCGCACAACGGCTGCCGCCCGCGCAAGCGGCGACGGGTCTAGAGGACGCCATGGCTCGCTACAATGCCGCAGTTTGCCGTCTCTGTCGCCGCAACGGCGAGAAGCTCTTCCTCAAAGGGGAACGATGCCTCTCGCCCAAGTGTGCGATCGAGCGGCGCCCCAACCCGCCGGGCCAACGCTCGCCTCGCCGCCGCAAGGTGTCGGACCGCGGGCTGCAACTCCGCGAGAAACAGAAGGCGCGCCAGACCTATGGGTTGCTCGAGCGCCAGTTCCGCAAGGTCTACAAGGAGGCGTCGCGCCGCCAAGGCGCGACCGGCGAGAACCTGCTGACCATGTTGGAGATGCGCCTGGACAACGTGGTCTACCGCGCTGGCTTGGCGGAGTCCCGCGCGCAGGCGCGCCAGGTCGTGCGCCACGGCCACATCACACTCAATGGCCACAAGGCCGACATCCCGTCGATCGAGGTCAAGATCGGCGACAAGATCGGCTGGACCGAACGTGGCAAGGGCAGCAAGTTCCTCGACCTGGTGAAAGCGTGGCAGGGCGGCCGTCCGGTGCCGGGCTGGATCCACGTCGACCCGGCCTTGCTGGAAGGCGAGATCATGGGTCCGCCCGACCGCAACGAAATTGACGCACGTTTCGACGAAAACTTGATCATTGAATACTACTCCCGCTAACACCCTGCCGGCTTCCCCCGCGGGAGGCGCAGACTTAGACCCCCCACGGAGGGATGCTGCCATCGTGACGATCGAACCAGAACTGCCGCGCCTCGAGATCGAGGAAGCCAGCGACTTCTACGCGCGCGTGGTTGCGGAACCGCTCCAGCGCGGTTTTGGCACGACGCTGGGCGCCGCCCTGCGCCGCACTCTGCTCAGCGCGCTCCCCGGTACCTCTGTGGTGGCCGTGCGCGTGGACCAGGTCCAGCATGAGTTCTCCACCATCCCACACGTGACCGAGGACACGACCGAGTTGCTCCTCAACGTCCGCGCGATCCGGCTCAAGGCGCTCTCCGACCGCCCCGCGAAACTGTTCCTTAGTGTCTCCGGTGAGCGCGAGGTCACCGCCGGTGACCTGGAGGTCCCGGGCGACTACGAGATCGTCAACCCGGAGCTACACATCGCGACACTGGACTCGCCCGAGGCACGACTGACTGCCACCTTCGACATCGAGCGCGGCGTCGGCTACGTGCCGGCCGGCGAAGCCGCCGGGCTGCCGATTGGCGTGATCCCCCTCGACGCGGTCTTCACCCCGGTGCGCCGCGTCAACTACTCCGTCCAACCGACTCGCGTGGGCCAGGAGAGCGATCTCGACCGGCTGATTCTGGAGGTCTGGACCGACGGTACGGTCGGTGGCGAGGACGCCGTTCGCACT